>JBDRTM010000512.1:0-6539 GCA_043824065.1 Planctomycetota bacterium
GTGCGTGACATCCGCCAACATGTCAAAGAGGTAATTCAAGTCGCCGATGTGGTGGATGCGGTAGGTTTGTCACGCCGTAGTTTGGAACGGCGGTTTCGCAGAGCCTTCGGCCGTTCAGTGCATGGGGAAATCAGACGTGTCCATGTGGAGTACATCAGCCGGATGCTGGTAGAGACAAAACTACCAATATCACAGATCGCATCGACTTTGGGACACCGCAGCGCAAAGCACGTAGCTCGGTACTTTCAGCAGGAAAAGCGAATGAGCCCTTCAGCTTACCGCAGGCGCTTCGGCCACAAATAGCCGAAAAACTAAAGAGCTTGCAATAGCATCCAATAAAGTTATAATCCTGAGGTAATTCAGTAGAACAGACTCAGCAGAGGCAATTACAGAGACATAAAAGAAAAGGAGAATTAAGAATGGATAAACAAGTAAGTATTATGCCGTGCCTTGATATGCAGAATGGCCGTGTGGTCAAGGGCGTTCATTTTGTGGATATTCGTGACGCGGGCGACCCCGTCGAATGTGCAAAGGCCTATTGTCAGGCCGGAGCGGACGAGCTTGCTCTTCTGGACATAACGGCGACTGTTGAGAATCGAGCTACTATGCTCGATGTTGTCAAAAGAGTAGCTGAAGTTACGACGATTCCTTTTACTGTTGGCGGTGGCATTCGTGATGTTGCTTCGGCAGCAGCGGTGATAGAGGCGGGGGCTGATAATGTATCTGTAAGCAGTGCCGCTTTCAGAAAACCGGAGGTCATATCGCAGATGATTGCCGAATTCGGTCAGGAGAAGGTAACCGTCGCTATAGATGTGGATCGGAACGAATCATTACCATCCGGCTACGAAGTCTATATCGATGGTGGCCGAACCGCTACCGGCGCCGATGCAATCGAGTGGGCCAAGAAAGTTGACAGTTTCGGAGTTCCTGTAATATTGCCAACCAGTAAGGCCGGGGACGGCGCAAAGACCGGCTTTGACCTTCCTGTCATCAAAGCGATGGCCGATGCCTGTTCAGCCACAATTGTGGCCTCAGGAGGGGCCGGCAAACTGGAACATTTCTACGAGGCGGTAGAAGCTGGAGCAACAGTTCTTCTTGCGGCTTCGGTGTTCCATTTCCATATCATCGATATAGGAGAATTGAAAGACTATCTGCGAAGTCGCGGTTTGAATGTTAAGGCCTAAGCCCCAAGCCAATAACTGACTGTCTTTCATTGCGTCATTCCCACTATTGCCCCATCTGAGCCTGGCAGCAAGAGTTTGGGTTATGTGCTGAGCTTTACATTACGCCTGTTAGTCGAAGACCCCTTCCAACAGGCCGAAGCGCATGTATCCATATTAATGGATTACAGGGCGGCATCCTCCTGTACTTCGCAGAGTAGTACATACTTGTTTGGGGGTGTACCTTCCTTGTACTTTTCATCAGTCATTTCGAGCTAAGCGATCTTTTAGTGTTCTCGGAGATTCTGAAGGTTGACTTGACGGCCTTTTCTTGGCTAAGAAAACAAAAAATATATTTTTTTTTAATTTCCCCAAAAAATTTTTAAATACGAATATTTCTCGTTATCGGGGTTAAGCCGGGTAAATCATCAGAGATGGGAGAAAAGATTAAACGTCTCAACTCGGAGTCTGGGGAAGTGGAAACAAAGTAGGAAATCTTCAGTTTATTGGCATCTTTGCCTGTGTTAAACCGTGTTCTATTGTCGGGACTCGGGGACATTTAGAAAAATTCAAGATTAAGAATCGAATCTGCCGATGGATGTTATTAGACGGAATGAAAAAAAAGTGGCTCTGGAAAATGACCAATCCGGCCATATTAGCTTGAACTGATTTTGTCCATTTTAGAGTTTCGCACACAAGTCAGATGATAATGTGGGCATTGTCAGGGACGGCTAAAAAAGAAAAGGAAAGAGCCACAATTTATTATTGCCCCCTGCGAAGCAGAAGGCAAGTATCTCAAAAAATCAAACGAAAATGAAATTAAAGGGATAAACTTGCTTATGTCTTCGCGGGGGCTTTTTTTATATTCATTTTTCTGTGAGCCAAAGTGACACTTACGTGTCATACCTTCGGCAAGCTCAGGGCAGGCTCTGAGGCACAGCCGAAGGATCTGGCCGACGAAAAAGAGATTCTTCGCTTTGCTCAGAATGACAGCTTTGCTGTCACTTTAGACACTTCAAACTATAATGTTATGGACAAATGGTTATTTTTAGTGTAACTTTTTGGGGACGATACTATTAGCTATGTTTATTAAATGAGGGATATCCGATGAAAAAACAAAGGCAGCCGGCGAACACCACAAAACAATTTCCGAGAGTTCTTTTGGTAGCATTTGCCGTTTCGTTAGCGTCCATCTCACAGGGGCAGGAATGGACACGGTATCGCGGTCCCAACGGACAGGGTATCAGCAAGGCCAAAACCATCCCTGTTAAATGGACGGAAAAGGACTACAACTGGAATGTGAACCTACCGGGAGGCGGTCATTCCTCTCCGGTTCTCTGGGGAGACAAGGTCTTTGTAACCAGCGGTGACCAAAAAACAGACCACGGTTTCCTACTGGCTCTACGAGTCTCTGACGGCAAGATATTATGGCAAAAGCAATACTCGCTGACTCCATACCGTCCGAACCCCCGCAACAGCTACGCCACTGCGACGCCGGTAGTGGATGCCGACCATGTCTATGCACTCTGGCCTACGCCTAAAGAGACAATTTTGGTGGCACTGGACCACGACGGTCGAGAAATATGGCAGCGCACCTTCGGCGGTGTGCACTGCCAGCACGGGGCGGGCAGCTCTCCCATCGTCTTCGATGACATTGTGGTCTTTACCCACGAGCACGAGGACAGCAGCAAGTCGAAGACCCCTTCTAACAGGGGGGATGCCCGCAGTGCCTGGATTGCGGTGGACCGTAAGACCGGCCGGACACGCTGGAAACTGGACCGGCAAACCAGCCCAAAAACATCCTACTCGACACCCTGCGTTTACTCACCGCCAACAGGTGAACGACAATTGATTTTTACCAGCCGCGCTCATGGCATAACCAGCGTCAATCCTCGCACAGGGACGATCTTATGGGAAGCCGAATCGGTATTCCCTGCTCGCGTGGTTAGTTCACCTGTCATCGCAACCGGACTGCTAATCGGTAGCTGCGGTGATGGTTCCAGTGGCAAGTGCTTGGTCGCCGTTAATCCTGGCAAAACTGATAAATCCACCCAACCCACAGAGGCTTACACAATCGGCAGTAGTACTGCTCCGTATGTTCCTACATCTCTGGCTAAGGCAGGCTTGCTGTTTACGTTTCATGACGGGGGGTATGTCTCCTGCCTGCGCAGCGCAACGGGCGAACAACTCTGGCGAGAGAAGCCCGCCGGCACCTTCTTCGGCTCACCAGTATGGGTAAACGGCAAGCTCTACTGTATCACAACCAACGGCGAGGTTGTGGTAATCAAGGCTGCCCCCACCTACGAGCTGCTGGCAGTCAATCCTCTCGGCGAAAAGAGCCACGCCACCCCTGCCGTTGCGGGCGGAAGAATGTACCTTCGCACTTATTCGCACCTTATCTCCATCGGACCAAAGAAAGAGTAGGACCCAGGGTGACTCCGCCGTAAGGCGTCCCCAAGCGGACTGGTACGGCCTCTTCTGCCAAGCAAAAAAGGTTGCAATATCACTGCAAATCTGTTATATTTGTAAAGTTAAGAAAATTAACAGTATAGCCAAGTTTTGCAAATAGGCTATTTAATCGAAAGTATCACAAAGAAAGGAAAGGGTTTTGAAAATGAAGCTGAAAGTTATTTATCTTGTCGTTATCACCTGTCTTTTGCTTGCTCCATTTGCCACGGCTGATGTCAGGCATAAGATTAACATCCCGGACGTTCTTGGTTACAAAACGCTGAAGTGTGATTTCCACATGCATACAGTCTTTTCTGATGGTTTGGTATGGCCGACCGTACGAGTCGATGAGGCCTGGAGAGAAGGTCTTGACGCCATTGCAATAACCGACCACATTGAGTATCAGCCGCACAAGCAGGACGTCCCGACCAATCACGGTCGCTCTTATGAAATTGCTCTGCGGCTGGCGCAGGAAAAGAACATATTGCTCGTAAAGGCAGCGGAGATAACTCGTGATACACCTCCGGGTCACTTCAATGCATTATTCCTGGAGGATATAAGCCTTCTGGATACAGAAGAGTTTCTCGATGCTGTCAAGGCAGCTAACAATCAGGGTGCCTTTGTCTTCTGGAATCATCCCGGCTGGAAACCTGAGGCCAAAGGCTGGTTTGATATTCATACCAAATTATATCAAAACATATGGCTGCACGGAATTGAGGTTGTAAATGGTGATACTTATTATCCGGAAGCCCATGAGTGGTGCCTGGAAAAGAATCTGACCATGATGGGAAATTCCGATATACATCAGCCCATCGTTGGTTCCGAAATCACACCTGAAAACCACAGGCCGATGACGCTGGTTTTTGCTAAAGAAAAGAGCATAAAAGCTCTAAGGGAAGCGTTAGTTGCAGGCAGAACTGCAGTTTGGTTTAAGAACCAACTAATCGGCAGGCCGAATTACCTTCATGCAATTTTCAAAAAGGCCGTTCAGATTGATAAACCTTACCTCAGGCGGGGTGATACAATATGCTTTGAGGTAACGAATAATTCAGACATTGATATACTCGTGCAGGGCATCGGGCAAGATGGACTGGAAAAACTAACATTACCGGCCAATGCCATCACAATGATAAAGACAAAAGTTAATAGCAAGGCCGAACGAGCCGAACTGAGGTGCCGGATTACAAACTTCCTGATTGCTCCGGAAAAGGGATTGCCGGTAAATCTTAATGTTTCGCTAAAATAGTGCTAATTAGTTACTGTTGCGGAAACAGTATTTGTCATTCCCGCGGAAGCGGGAATCCAGCTTTTAAGCTCTGGACCCCTGCTCCCCGCTTTCGCGGGGACAAGTTTACCCCTGCGGAAGCAGGGGCAGGGGTGACATCGTAGGTTTTTGCTTTCCGCAACAGGAACTAATTAAGCTCAATTCATCGACTCGTCTTCCAACGTATCAAGGCCCATAATGACATCGTGCATGAATACACGTCTTCCGCTTGGTGTGTCATGAGCTGCATACGTTATTCCTTGCTCTGAATCATAGTAGGCGTACCAGCTATAGCGGGATAACCATTCGTAATCCTCGTCATCAACTTTTGTCTTTAGCCCGTTCCCTAACGGTATTTCTTTCATTTCCTGTCCCCTTCCTCAAGGTCTTTTAGATAATCGTCAATAAACTTGATTTCGGCCTTTTCCATACTCTCGTAGTCTAATTCAAGATTGTTTAAAAGACAAGGATTAGACTTATTTTCCAGTTGACTTACATACCAACGCAGTGTAGGATAAAGTAATAAACCATATTAAGGACAATGACCATGAGCAAATCAAGAGCATTCACACTAATCGAACTCCTCGTCGTGATTGCCATCATTGCTATTCTGATGGCTATTCTAATGCCGGCATTGAACTTGGCCCGGGACCAGGGGCGCAAGATGGTATGCACCAACAACCTCCATAGTATAGCCTTGGCCAACCACATATACGCAACCAATTTTGATGACTGGGGCGTGCCTTGCCGTGATTCCAGCAACCCAGGGGCTTCTATATGGACAGGCAATCCCGATTTCCGGAAATACATTGGCTACGAGGGAGCCGAACCGGATCTATCCTCCGTTCAAACCCCCAAGAAATACAAGTGCCCCAGTGATAGACAGAAAGCCTGGTTGCACGCCTATGACATTGAAAGTGGCAACGAACGGGGGACCCTTGTCAGCTACGGCTTCAATATCGAAGACTGGTATCCCTCGGTGGGTCAGCCCTCATGGACTGCCACCATGAACCTGACCATGTTGGCTTACAAGATGTCCACTGTCAAACAGCCTGCACGGAAACTACACTTCCACGAAGCGCACGACTGGTGGAGTAAGTGGAAGGGAGCCAATTACATCGACGGCTGGGACGTATTGGGCCAGTTGGGCACTGTCAATGACTACAAAGCGGCCGGATGTGGGGGCCCCACCATGTATCGCCATAATGAGTCTGCCAATCTCGCCTTCTATGACGGCCATGTCGAAAGCTGGCATAAGAGCAAACTATGGATACCTGAGCACGCCACACAGAAACCGTACCAACCCGGCATCTGGGTGGTTAAGAGAGAGACCTGGGAAGAAAATGGTGGCGGCATGTAAAGCCGTTGAATGGGTCATAATTTATCAAAGGATAAATATAGACCTTCAATGAAAAAAAGACTCTGATAAAGCTATCAAATATCTATTTACGCCAAGTTTCCCGCCAAGTCGCTCAGACGAATTTCATAACTAGTTCCTGTTGCGGAAACAGTACGCCTGTTAGAAGCGTATGTATCCATATTTGTCATTCCCGCGGAAGCGGGAATCCAGCTTTTTCGCTCTGGACCCCTGCTCCCCGCTTTCGCGGGGACAAGTTTACCCCTGCGGAAGCAGGGGCAGGGGTGACATCGTCGGTTTTTGTTTTCCG
>JBDRTM010000513.1:0-8405 GCA_043824065.1 Planctomycetota bacterium
TCAGGGCTTCGGCTTATTCAAGGTTTCGGTTAATTCAGGACGGCATCCGTAAACTTTACATTATCAGATGTCGAGAAAAACCATCCACTTCGCTCACTACATTTGCTCAGTGGCTGCCACCCGCCGTTTTCGTACACTGTCCTCAGCCATTAATACTTGGCTGTCCCTAGTTGTTCATTCAATTTTCTCGTTAGATATTTTCTACAACTTTATAGAGCCAATGCAAAATATGAGGGCCAGAATAAGCATAAACAATATAAGAGCACAACTTTTTTTGTTATGCTTACTAAGATCACGAAGCTTCATAGCACGAAAAGTTAAAATCAGAAATATTAGAGAGCAATCAGCCAACGAAACTGCCAGAACTGTTCCAGATCCACCAATATCACCCCAAACAAAGCACCATGAAATAATTGTACAAATAATTGACGCCCACAGCCGTTTCTTAAGCTTTTCAGGTTTTGATCGACAAGATACAACGTCCCAAAGTGCATAAGTCGAGATGATAATTGCCACAGCGTATGCTTCAAATGATGCATTGGGGCAAAGGCTAACACTAGATGAATCAGGGACCTCAACCGCACGTGCAAGAGCGAAGTACATAATAACTAATATGACATCTATAAGAAGTTCAACGTAATCCCAAGTAAATACGGATTTAATATCAGATCCGCTATACACCGAACTACGCCAACCAACCCAACTTGTCGAAATAACCACAGCGGCAAGCAAAAGGTGTGAATAGGCTGGAACTACAGCCAAGAAAGTCTGGTTTGACATCAATTGGTAGTTAATGAGCTTGCTAACGTCTATTGCAACTTGACCAATAGCCAAAGCGAACAGCATTTCTACGAATGTTAAGTGAAGTTGTTTTTTATTTTGCTTTTGGTTTGACATATACTTCTCTGTCAAAATTTATAACAGCGATTCAACCCATTCATACAGACTCTCAATACTGTAAAATACCGGCTTGCCCATTGACTGAAAGGCTTCTACTTCACCATCAGCACCAGACGAGTCTTCTTCCATGTAGTTAAGTGCTGACTCCTCAGCGTTCAGTCGTAAACAACCGTCATAAAGATGCAAGAACGACTTGTCGTATTCGAGCCAGTCTTCATAAGGCCGAGGGAATAGCGTGTGCTGGAAGTGGGTCCAAAGTGGCGCAATGGGCCATACTCGCCCGTCACTTAGCAATTGATCAAAAATTCGGCATTGGAACCGTACATTTATGGCAGGATCCCCGTTAGTATATGGAGATGCAATGTAGATAATGGGCTTCTTCATAACGATTAATCTCTAAAATCAGTCTAACATAATAATACCTGTGGCAGAGCTATTCAACACTTTTTGTTAGCAATGTAGAAACAGCGTACAGCGTTTCGTATCTCACATAGGATTCTCAAACAGATGCGTCAATCCTTCGATTGGCCCTTCGGCTCTACTCCCCCCTTCGCTAAAGCTACGGAGTGCAGGCAGGGCTTCGGATAATTCGGGACGGCATCTGTGAGGTTTAAGATATAAAACATGAGTCTATTTGTCAACAACTTAATCAATCGTATTACCACAGTGGGGCTGATTGAATAGTGGTGGGGCAAGCCCCACCCTACGATTTTGGTTGTTAGTCACGTATTATCCGGGAAAATGGAAAGGACAAAATTCGGTCAAGTAGAATTGTTAAGGGGGGATTGGACTGGCATCGGGGCGGAGACTATGTTAGAATATGCGGGAAAATGGTTGATGCAATCAGATAGTGTAACCTTGTCCCCGCAGAAGTTTGGAGCAGAGGTCCACAGGCAATAAACTGGATTCCCGCCCCCCGCTTTCGCGAAGGGACAAGTTTCGCGGGAATGACGGGTGCTGGTTCCGCAATAGGAATTAGATAAGGATGCGTGGCCATGAAAAAATGTATGATATTGAAATCCAAGATTTCAGTTTTGGTTGTTTTGTTGATCCTTCACATCTTCTGCCCGGCCGGTCAGGCCATGCTCAAAGGAGGTTGTGCGAAGGTAAATATTACTCCGCCATTAGGGATTCCGCTTATCGGCTCGGCAGGTAAACCGAGCGATGATATCCTCGATGAACTCTATGCCAAAGCGCTGGTTCTTAATGACGGGCGGATTACTATAGCAATTGTCTCTGTTGACCTGCTGTATGTGCCACTGGAAGAGATTACTAATCCGATACGTAAGATTATCAAAGACAAAATCGGCATCCCGAGTCAGAATGTTCTTATCTGTTCTACTCATACTCACTCCGGGCCGGAAGTTTTTACCAGAACCAAGCTCAGGCCGGAGAAGGAGGTTCCAGCTTCCGAGATTGACCAATTCTATCTTCAGACGCTGATAAGAAAGATGGCAGGTTCGGTACTTATTGCTCATAAAAATATGCGGGAGGTAAAGATAGGTGCGGCAAAAGGGCAAATTTCCGAAATATTATATAATCGAAGGCCAAAAAATAATGATGGTTCGGTCAAAATGGCGTTTACCCTTGGGCCGGAAGTTACTGCAACTAAGAAAATAGAGACAGACGCCGAAGGTAACGTAAAAGTAACATTCACTCTGCCGGATGAGGAGGCGGACTTGGATTTTGGGCCCATTGATCCTGAGGTTTGTGTGCTCAGAGTAGAAGATATGGACGGTGGAATTGTCGGCTCACTTGTTAATTTCGGCTGCCATCCTGTTTGTATATATCCGTATTTGAACACGACGATATCGGCCGATTATCCAGCGTACACCACGGGAGTTGTGGAACAAATGGAAGGAGGGATCTGTCTTTTTGCCCTCGGGCTGGCGGGGAACACAGTTCCAATCCAAAGAGGAGTAAAGCCTCGTGAGCAAATCGGTAAGGCAGTGGGGGGCGAAGCGCTTAGAAGGCTTCAATTCATTACTACTGCAGGTGATGTCACCTTAAATGCGTTAAAGAAGGAAATTAGATTTCCCATAAAGACAAATTCCTCATCGGATAAACCCAGAGACGTTGACGAAACAAATTATATCACTACAGAGATACAGGTTTTAAGACTCGGTGATATTTATATCCTGGGACTGCCCGGAGAAATTTTAGTGGAAGTTGGTTTGGAGATTAAAAAGAGAGCCGGTGTGGAAAAGCTTTTTATAATCTCAGTCAGCAACGACACAATCGGTTATGTCTGCCACAGCCAGGCCTATGAAGAAGGGGGGTATGAACCGGGTTCGGGAACCAACCTGGCAAAAGGGGCCGGCGAGATTATGGTAAGGGAGGCCCTGGACCTTCTTAATCGGATAACAAGACTTTTGCAAAATCGAGGTTAGGCATACTTTGGAAAGAAAAAAGATTTCCCGTCGTGAGTTTTTGAGACGTAGCGGGCAGGTTGTGTCCGGTCTTGTCAGTGCCTGCGCTCTGGCCTCTACCGGGTGTGCAATCGGACAAGAGCGGCCGGTTTTGGAGCGAGCCAAAGACGCTTCGGCTAACGGTGCTATCTACCTGGGGCGACAATCGACCGGGTCTGATATCTGGCAGGTGACAACGGAGGAATTCAGGCAATCAAATATCTACTGTGAGATTCCCTACTGCTCCGGTGATTCCAGGCACTTCATTTATGAGAGGTACAATCCCGAGAGAACGGACAAGAACAAAACCGAGCTAATGGCAGTTGAGCTTGGTACGTGGAAGCAACATAGGTTGGATGCAGCCTACGGAATTACAGGCTCTGCGATTTCGGACGACGGCGTGTTTTACTACCTCAAGCGGACCGACGGCGAGACGCTGGACCTTATGCGAGCGGATTTGCCGAATGGAACGCCGGAGAAGATATATCACATCGAGGGTGAAAGGAGCCTCATTAGCTTTGGCACGGTCTCGGCCGACACACGATACTATGCCTGCGGCAAGCGGCTGGGTAACGATTACCAGATGTTCGGCATCCTGCTGGTTGACCTTCAAAAGGGCACCAGGACGATCATCGACCGGGACCCGTTCATTCTTAATCCCCATCCGCAATTCGAGCCGAACCGGGGTAGAGAACTAATGATACAGCACAACCGCGGCGGCAAATACACGCCCGAAGGGAAGCGCATTCGGCTGGTCGGCCCGGAGGGAGCCACGCTCTACCTGCTCTCGGTGCCGGACGGTGAGCGGACCGACTTGCAGGTGGGCAAGCCCTACACCACGCCGGTAACCGGCCATGAAGTATGGATTGGAAGGACCAGGGAGATACTGTTGACGGTTATGGCCGACGAGGATTACGAACCACATAAGGGCAACCTGTTGGCTGTCCGCGCGGGAGCACCGGCACGGATGGTGGCCAAAGGATATAAGTTTAACCATGTCGGCGTTTCTCGTTGCGGACGGTTCTTCTGCTGCGATGATTGGCAGGGAACGGCGAAATTAGTAATCGGCTCAATCCAGAGCGGCAAGACGGCCGTGGTCTGTGAATCGAAAACATCCATGGGCAGCGCCCAGAACACCCACTCTCACGCTTACCTGACACCTGACCTAAAATGGGTGATATTTAATTCGGATCGAAGCGGATTCCCTCACGTCCACGCGGCAAGCGTTCCGGAAGGGATGATCGAAGAGCTATCAAACGCTTAAGAACATACTCTATAATCTATAGTTGACGGCACACAATCTAAGAGCCTATTCGAATAATCCTTCATCTTTTGTCATTCCTTCGACAAGCTCAGGAGGGACTCTGAGGCGAAAAAAAGCTTGCCCTGAGCGAAGCCGAAGGGCCGAAGAATCTGGCCAACGAAGAGGAGATTCTTCACTTCGCTACGCTCCGTTCAGACCTGTCCTTGAGCAAAGCGAAGGAATGACAGGCGAGGGCGAATAGTTATTCGGATAGACTCTAAATGCTTTGAGCCTCAGTTGCTCTTTGGCGTCCGCACTTTATCCACTAACTTGTGTACCATATCTACAACCCGCTTCTCGACTGACGGCGCGAAGGGGCCCGGAAAAGGGGTGTACCGCATTGCGTCACCACCTTCGTAGCCACCCTCCTGCAAGACGCGGAGCGAAGGTAAGTAACCGAAAACGTCGTTCGAGTAGCCTGCCACCCAGACTGTTGGGCCGGCCAGCTCTGCTTTGAGACGCAGCGAATAGTCAACCACAACTTCGCCGGACAGGGCCACCATCGTCAGGTCGTTACCGAATTGGACAACTTGTACCAGATACGGATATGTCGTGCGAATCTTGCCGGTTTGCTCCAGCTCCTTCATCAATACTTCCGCATGCCGGCGTTCATATTTATTACCGGACTTTGCTTGCTGCTCGAGCTGCCGGCGGCTGGGTGGTTCTGCAAAATCGAGAGTAACGGTTTCCAGGGCTGCCTGAATCGGTCCGTGGATGGGCGACGCTTGTGATATAAGTGCCGTTTCGACGCCATTGGCCAGCGCACGCCCATGCTGCTGGGCCAAAGCCAGGGTACGACGAGGGTATGGATTTTGGTCGCCGCCACAGCCGGCTATAAACAAGGCGGTTACTTCAGGGTGTGCTTCTTCAAGGTACAACTGGGCGAAACCGGCGTAGTCACCACAGAACTTGTAGAAGCTAAGAGTTGTACAATGACATGCATATCCGAACATCACGGCTTGCAATTCGCCGTCCGGACTATCAACGCGCAAGACGGGAACATCGTGGTCAACCGGACCATCGGGGTTAGGACTGATTCTGTAACCCTGTTCGGTTTTTAATCGCCTGTTCATAGCAAAGCCTGCCCGTGCGTGTGTGTATGCCAATCGTGCCGGAGCGAGTTTCTCTATCGCCTGGCCAATCAGCTGCAGAAGTTTTTGCTGCAAAGTTTCCATATACTGCCGGCTTAGTTGAATCTGCTCCGGTGACAGACCGTAAAAGGAATCTCCGTATATAGAATCCTCCATCTCCTTGACAACCGGACCGCAATGCGTGTGGGAGGCGTTTAGCAGTAGGTTCTCCGGCGGCAGTTTATAGCTCTGGTTGACTTGTTTTTCCAGCCAGTCCCGTAAGGAGCGGGAAACGCCTAACAAATCAACCGTGACGATTACGAAACGTGAGCCCTGATTATCTTCCAAAGCCAATGCCTTAGCGTGCAGGTCATGGACCTTTCCCTCTGATGGCTTCGTTCTCGCAGCGTAGCCGGACATCCACATCGGTTGGGCCGGCGTGATGACGGTTGTGGCGATGCCGGCTTTCCACTTCTCCTGCTCAGGATTTGCCGTTGTGCCGGGCACTTCTGCCGCCTTCAGATGTGACAGACTTCTCAGGCCTGTCAAACACAATAACATTATCCAAATTAAAATTACTGATTTGCTATGCAGAACTCTGACGGTTTGATGATTCATCTTGGTACTCCTCATATTTCTTTGTAGACTGTTGCCCGGCTGCATCGCCGGATTCTCTTATCATTTTCTCCTAATAATACCAAATCTTCAATACAATTCTAACCTGTTTTATGGAAATTCTGCTTACGAACACCGGCGAAGGCATTGAGTAAATAGCTTCCGGTGCGTTCCTTAATTTCAAATTTCAAATTTCAAATTTATATCGGCCCGGCACTTTCTTCTCTTGCAGGGTTATCTTTTAAGCTCTATAATGTCGCCGATAATCGATATGGGAGGTATATAAATGTTAGGTCTTGAACTTATTGACTGGGCAGTCATTATCGTTTACCTGGTAGGCATCACCTTCATCGGCCTTTGGGCGGTAAAAAAGGTCCGCAGTGCCGCCAGTTTCTTCATTGGCGACCGGAAGTTTGGAAAAGTGATGATGGCCTTTTTTATGTTCGGCTCCGGGACCCATTCCGACCAGGCAGTCAGCGTCGCAGCCAAAACATATCACGTAGGCGCTTCCGGTATCTGGTATCAGTGGCTCTGGCTTTTTGTAACGCCGTTCTTTTGGCTAATCGCGCCGTTTTTCCGCCGAATGCGGGCCGTGACAACGGGAGATTATTTTGAGATTCGTTATGGCCGCAGCGTCAGCGGCCTATATGCGGCGATGGGGATATTGCCGCTCTTGGTTGCCATCGGAGTTATGTTAAAAGGCTCCGGGGCGATGGTCGAGGCCGTCTCCGGTGGTGCTATAAGCTCCAATCTCGCTATCATATCGATGACGGTTATGTTTGTCATTTACGGTGTTGCCGGCGGACTCAGTGCAGCTATCGCAACCAACTTTGTCCAGGGACTTCTGACCGTTGTTCTGTCTTTCCTGATTCTGCCGTTTGCATTAGTGGAAGTCGGCGGTATGAGCGGGCTGCGGCAGTCAATCGCTCAACTTTCAACAGCTAACCCTGATATGCCCGATATGCTGTCTCTTGTAAGCCCAGGTGAGATTAAACTATTTTTCATCATAGTTATTGCATTTAACGCTCTTGTAGGCTGGGTAACAATGCCTGAGACCATGGCAAACTGTGCGGCAGGTAAGACGGAAATGGAGGGAAGAATTGGTGTTACTGTAGGAATATTCGGCAAACGAATATGCACTATTGCCTGGATGCTGACGGGCTTGTGCGCGGTGGCTATCTATGCCGGTGCCAACCTTGAAAACGTGGACCTTGTTTACGGCCAGATGGCGCGTGACCTTTTACCCCGAATTGGCCCCGGATTGATTGGGTTATTCATTGCGTGTATGCTCGCTTCCGTTATGAGTACCTGTGATTCGCTTATGGTGGTTGCTTCAGCTCTGTTTACCGAAAACATCTACAAAAAATTCTTCGTGGTCGGCAAAGCCGATAGACACTACACCCTCATCGGCCGCATCGTATCCGCCTTAGTCGTGTTCTTGGGCATCTTTGTCGCCTTCAACCTGGAAAGCGTCGTAAAGGGGCTGGAATTCTACTGGATGGTATCAGCCCTTATGGGAATTGCCTTCTGGATTGGGCTTTACTGGCGCCGGGCAACGGCAGCCGGCGCCTGGGCCGCAACCCTAACCAGTTTGGGCGCATTTATTTTCACCAGCACAAAACCCCTGGGCGTTGTCCCCTGGGATTTCAATGCACACTTTGCCGACAAGCTGCCGGCTTTTATGCTGTGGCAGGACAAGCTCTATCTGCCCTGGCAGATGATTATTTATTTGAGCGCCGGCTTTGTCGTTCTGGTTGTGGTCAGCTTGTTTACAAGGAGAGTCCCAGCGGAAAACTTAGACCGGCTTTATACCTGTCTGCGGACGCCTATCGGCCCGGATGAACCGGAGACCGAGCCATTTACGCTCCCGGCAGGCGTGGAACCGGCTGAGCGTAAAACGCTGATAAGCCACCCTGATTTTGAAATACCCAGACCCACGATGATTGGTATTTTCGGCTTCCTCGCTGCATGTGCTGGCGTGGCTGTACTGATTGGTGCGGTTTATTGGATAATTGGTTAATTAGTTACTGTTGCGGAAACAGTATTTGTCATTCCCGCGGAAGCGGGAATCCAGTTTTTCGCTCTGGACCCCTGCTCCCCGCTTTCGCG
>JBDRTM010000514.1:0-11394 GCA_043824065.1 Planctomycetota bacterium
ATTGGCAATTTTTTTCCTATATTCACCTGCTAACTGGCCGAATTTCGATATGGGTGAAAAAGCCCGGTTCTTATAAGCCGGCTTTTTTTCGTGCGGTGCGCCAGGCTGGGTACTGCCGGGTAGAACTGAAAAATCCTCTAAAAGCCCGACAGTAAAATGACAGCTTGTCTTACAAGAAGTAAAAAAAGCCAACGGTCGGATTCGAACCGACAACCCCTGGTTTACAAAACCAGAGCTCTGCCGTTGAGCTACGTTGGCATAAGTATTATTAAAATTTACATGTAAATCTGTTTCTTAGACTGTTTTACTTTACATCTGCTCGGACAATATTGCAAGAAAATTAAGAGTAAGTTGTGCCGATTGGAAACGGATAAGCAAATCTGTATGGCACAATGTCTCCCACCGTAGTTATGCGGACAGGAAGGGGGGATAGATTAGAACAGTCTGGCACTAATCAGATTTCCTCATTAAGCTTGACCATGTTTTTTGCAGCTTCGAGGACTTTTTTGCGGAGCTCTTTTGGCGCGAGCACCTGGACCTGGTCGCCGTAGCCGAGTATCCACCAGGTGATTTCTCCGATGCCGTCCACGCGAAATTCTACGGTGGCTGAGCCGTCACTGTTGCGAACAACTTTTTGGGTGCTGTGCCATTGTACCTCGGCGACATTGTTGGCTACTTTGGGCAGGAACCGCAGCTTGATATTGCAGATTCTGCCTTCCGGTATCATTGACCAGGCCCTGCCGAAGTACTCATACACGTCGAAATTCTCTCCGTCCACGAAGCATCTCTCTGTAGTTGTTAGCTCCCTGATGCGGTCAAGCTTGAAAGTGCGAACGCTTTCGTGCATGCTGGAGCGGCCCAGAACATACCACGCCCGGTTGTTATAGAGCAAGTGATAGGGACACAGCTCAACGTCAATAATTGCCCCCTCGAAAAGCGAATGGTAACGGATGTTCACTTTGCGTTTCTTCACGATAGCTTGCTGAAGCTGTGCGAAGGTTTTGTCAAGGTCGGCAGAATGCGTGACCGGTGCCTGGGCGCTGGCCCTGGTTGAGATATTTTGTATCGCTTTATTGCAATATCGCCGGATCTTGGCCGGCAGATTGTTTTCGATTTTAAGGGCTGCCAACAGAACTGAGTTTTTGAACGGCAATTGTATCTGGTCCCTTCCCTTGTGGGCCAGCAGGAGCAGACTAAGTGCCTCCTGCAGGCTCAAATCTATCGGTGGAAGAAAAAATTCAGGCTCTATCATATAGCCACTGGTCCTGGCGTCGTAGCGGTACGGCACGCCGATAGCCTGAAGCTCTTTCAAATCGCGAAAGATTGTCCGCCGGCTCGTTCCGAACATTTTCGACAAATCACTGACGGCATAGCTTTTTCCCGCCTGCAATGTTGTTAAAATCTGCATGACTCTGCTGATTCTGCTGCGTTTCATAGTTTACCCCCTTAAATTAGTCCAGCCCTTCCAGTGATTTCCTATTGATACTGAGCCAAAGCCCCTAAACACCATAGCAGATGTCTTGTACCCTGATAAATCGCGGGATGGGACACCTGCTTCGGCTGTCAATTATCATTCTTATTATACGCCGGTACAGCCGCGAGGTCAAAATATTGCCTGGACACTTCAGAAAATTTTGACGGGGTTGACAACAATTTCAACGGCTGCTATAATCTAATAGATGGTCGAAGTTCTGTTTTGTGCCGCCTGCACTGGCGTAACCGCACCTGTGCCTGCGTTAAAGACAGGTGCAGGCAAGTGCGAGCGAATAGTTCTTTGCCTGCACCCCCGGGCTTTCTTGCGAAAGCAAAAACGGGGGGTTGCGCAGGCACAGGTGATTTCAAAGAGGAAGAAAAGATGAAAGGCGTTTCTTTTTTTGTGTCCCCGCTTTCGCGGGGACAAGTTTACCCCTGCGGAAGCAGGGGCAAGGTGAATCTCGTGCAATGTAGCGGCCTGCTTCGCAGAGTAGTATTGGCTATTGTTTTGTTTGTGTTTGTTTTTCTGCCCTGCGGCTGCAGGTCTTACGAACAGCCGGGTGAGACAGCCGCTGAAGGACGCAGAAGGCATCAACGTGCTCTGCGTATTAATCAACAGCAGATGATGGCAGACTTGGACACGCTTTTGCTTCTTGATAAGCCCAGCAAGCTCACCGACAAAAGGATACCCTGACAATATTCAATAGGAAATTAAAAGTGGAAATGCTCATTGATTATTTCCGCCGCGTGGCCAATAACAATGATTGGTGGGTTGTTGGCATTGAGCTGATTCTTATCGGCCTGGTGGTTTACTGGATTGTGGACTTCCTCGAAGGCACTCGCGGAGAAAGATTATTCCGAGGCGTGATACTTATTCTTGTTATCGGGGTGCTTATCTCAAATTTGCTCGTCCGGCAGTTTGACTTCGCTCGGCTTCGATACCTTTACAAGGGCTTTTTGATTGGCGTTTTGATTATCGCCGTTGCTGCTTTTCAGCCGGAGATTCGAAGGGTGCTTATGCGACTTGGCCAGCCGCGATTCTGGGCAGGCTCGTTACAGCAGCTAACAAGGACCGTAGAAGAATTAATTACCGCTGTAACCGAGCTTTCCGCCGCCCGAGTCGGAGCCATTATTGTTATTGAACAGCGGGTGGCGTTGGGCGAATTCATAGAAACCGGAGTTCGAATCGATGCCAAGGTAACGGCTGACCTGCTTAGGACCATTTTCCACCCCGGTACGACCCTTCATGATATGGCCGTTATAATACGAGGCGATAGAGTGGTTGCCGCCGGTGTGCAGCTGCCTTTGGCAGAGGCCGGCAGTATCGGGGGCGTTGAGCTCGGCTCACGGCACAGAGCAGCCATAGGTATAACAACGGGCTCGGATGCTACCTGTCTGGTGGTAAGCGAGGAAACCGGCGTCGTTTCTCTCGCTAAAGACGGCAAAATTACGCGCAATATAGACGAATCTGCGTTGAGAAAGCATCTTGCAAACGTGATTTCCTGAATTGAGCTGCACTCGTGCTTCGCAGCGAAGTACTTCGCAGAGTAGCACCGGATATGTGATACGCAATATGATGATAGGAAAGATTAAATACGGCAAGATAGCAATCGTGATATTTTTGACGGTCCTGATCTGGGTCTGGGTTGACCTGGCTCTGGACGAAGAATTCACCGCCCCTAAGGCTGCAATAAATGTAGCTTTCAGCCCGAATCTCTGGGTTAGCTTCGATAATAAACCATTGGCTTCGATTGACAATATTGTCCTCAAAGGTCCGGCCTCCAAAATCGCCGAGGTAAGACGAAAATTGAATGACGGTTCGCTGGCACTTGATTTCTTTTTGGACCCTGTCCGGGAAGGAATGACTACTGCCGGCCCGCACACTCTAACCGTTTTGGATTTTGTCAGAAGGAGCGAGAAGATAAAAGAGCTCGGCGGCCTTACGGTCGAAGCCTGCAAGCCGGAGAATATTGACGTCAATGTTGTAGAGCTTATTAAAAAATCGCTGGATATCGAATGTTTTAATGAAAACGGAGCCCCTTTGGAGATTGAGAGCATTGACCCACCAAATGTTGATATGTCTGTGCCTGCCGATAGCAGGCTGACAGCGAAAGTCGTGTTGACGCCCAGGGAAATCGAGCAGGCAAGGCTCTCTGCCGTTGTAAAAACGCCGTATGTTGTATTAGCACCAGGCCAGACAAGGCCTGCCCCCAAGCCCGTGAGAATCAAGATGCCTCCGGAAGCGGACTCGTTAAGCGAGCACACCATAGCAGAAGCCAAGCTTGGAATCGAACTAAGTGTGAACCTCCTGGGCGAATACAAACCGGACGTAATCAATTATAACGAAGTGGTCAGTCCTTTTACTATATTTGCTACTCCGGAAGCCAAACAGGCTTATGAGAGCCAACCGTTCCAGATGACCCTGTATATTCTTGACGATGACGCAAAAAAGGGGCCGGAGGAGGAGCAACGGAGAAAGGTGATTTACGATTTTCCTAAAGAATTCGTTCGCAAAGATGAAATCAGGCTAAAAAACCCGGAGCAGCCGGCAGAAGCGAGATTTAAGCTGATACGTCTAACTTCCGCCCCGGCTCCGCCGTCCGGGCCGGATTGAAAAAGGCTATCAGGGCTTCGATTGTCATCCACAGCGCTAATGCAAAAATCCCACCGCCTATTATAACGAGAAGCCAGTTGGCCTTGTTGATAAAATCTATTTCGTTTTTGACCATAGCCCAGTTTGTAATCACCAGCATAATCAGACACGGCACCGCGGTAACAATAAACTTCAGTCCGCCCTTGCGTTTTAGATAAAGTGTAACCAGCAGCAGAGCTAAGGCGGCTAAGAGCTGATTTGCGCTTCCAAATAAAGGCCAAAGCACCATTGCCCCTTTGCCGTCTGCACCCGTGGCGAATGCCAGCCCCGCCGCGGTAAGCACAGCGAAACTGGTCGCCACCCATCTGTTGGCCAGAAACGGAATTCGCAGGTCGGTTGCCAGCTCACTTATCACGTAGCGCTGGATTCGCGTCGAAGTATCGAGGGTCGTGCCGGCGAACGATGCGATGAATACACCCATAAGGGTAATTCCAACCGCCTCAGGTATCCCGATTTTACCCATCATGTTGGCTGCACCGATAACTACCGGCGCTATTTTGTCGGACAATCCCTTGGCCCCTATCCAGGTGCTGTACTGATGCTGCCAGGCGGCCTGGCCGGTCAGAATTGTGCCGTTTTCAAGCTTTAGAGCCATTCCGATACCCGCCGCCACGCAGACCAGAACCAGCATCGCTAAGAATCCTTCGAGCAGCATGGAGCCGTACCCTACAAGCTGACAGTCGGTTTCTTTGGAGACCTGTTTTGAACTTGTGCCGGAGGCCACGAGCGAATGAAAGCCGCTGATGGCACCGCAGGCGATTATCACGAACATAAAAGGCCAAATCGGCGGAGTACCATCCGGAAGCGCACTATTGACCAAGGGCGCCACCAACGGCAGGTTGCCCGATAATGAAGCAACCACCGTGCCGCCGACCAATAAGCCCATAGCGATAAACAGTTGCCAGGCGTTGATATAATCCCTCGGCTGTAGGAGTGTTGTTACCGGTAGTGTCGAAGCCACCCAGGCGTAAATCAGCAGAATTATCACCCACAATCCAGTGGCTGGTATCCCAAAAACTGTGCCGAGCTCGACAGGAAATAAACTGCCCAGGGCAATGCAAAGATACATTCCGATTACCGCTATTGTTGTCGCAATGGCAACGTTGGCAGTCTTTTTATAGACGGCGAAACCCAGCGCCACGGCTATCGGAATCTGCAGCCAGACCGGAATAACGGCGCTGGGAAATCTGGTAAAGACCGCTGCAATCACGACGCCGAATATTGCGATAACAATCAGCAGACTCAAAAATACAACGGCGAAGAATATAAATCGCACACGCATATTGATATACTTGGCGGCGACTTCTGATAAGCTTTTGCCCTCGTTTCGCAGCGAGACAATCAGCGCCCCTAAATCGTGCACCGCGCCCATAAAGATAGAGCCGAGGAACACCCAGAGGATAGCCGGCAGCCAGCCCCAGATGATTCCTATAGCCGGGCCGACAATCGGCCCTGTCCCGGCAATCGAAGTATAATGATGTCCGAAGATTATCCCCTTACGGGCGGGGACATAATCAATGCCGTCCCGAAGTTCCACGCTCGGCACAGGGGCATTTTTGTCGAGTTTGAATATCTTTTTAGCTAAAAATCGCCCGTAAGTATGATAGGCGACCAGATATCCACCTCCGCAAAGCAGCATAAGTAAAAGTGTGTCCATTTTTCGTACCTCGTATAAGGAATTTAGAATTAAGAATGAAGAATTTAGAACTAAGGAATCTTTTTTTTCTTCATTCTAAATTCTCAATTCTTCATTCTCTTTGTGCCTTTATTTTCTGTGTGGCCGGGCCAACAGTCTTATCGGCACCTCCTCTATCGGCAGTATATTTCGCAGGCGGTTTATGATAAATCTGCGATAGTTTTCTTCGAACAGTTCCGGCCTGTTTACGAACATAAGTATCGTAATCGGATTGACAGCGATTTGCGTAACATAATAAATCTTTGGCCAACCCTTTTTTTTGCCTTTAGCCGTGCCGATTTTTTCTTGTTTTATAATTTCAAAGGCCTTGTTTAATTTGGCGGTGGGTATCCACGTTGTGGTTTGCTTGAAGATTTCCGCCGCCAAATCCAGAACGCTCTGGACGTTCTTTGCTTCGGTTGCCGTGGTAAAGGCTATCGGTGCATATCTTAAGCCCGGCAGCAGTTTCGTCAAATACTGCTGGTAGTCATCGGTGGCAGCCGAATCTTTGGCCAGGTCCCATTTATTGATAACTATTATGCAGCTCTTATATTCTTCAGCGATGAACTTTGCTAATTTCTTATCGACCTGCGAGACGGGCACGGCAGCATCAATCATAAACATCACAACGTCGGCACGCCGAATAGACCGCGTCACACGAACGTAGCTGTAGAACTCAATACTGTCGGCCATTTTGTTTTTCTTTCTTATCCCTGCCGTGTCGATGACGGTGATGGTCTTGCCGTCTTTTTCGAACCGTACATCGACAGCGTCTCTGGTAGTGCCCGGCGTCTCGCTGACGATTACCCGCTCATAACCTACCATAGCATTTACAAGCGTGCTCTTGCCGGCGTTTCGCTTGCCGACGATAGCCACTTTCATAGCCGGCTCTGCCGGCCTGCCCGGCCCCAGAGTTGCAAATTTGTCGAAGATTTTATCGAGCAGTACCGCTTTATTTAGATTGTTCTTTACTGAGACGCACAGGAATTCGCCGAAACCTAATTTGGAAAACTCACCAGCGGCGGGGAACATCTTAGCCGTGTCGGCCTTGTTGGCAACGCCGATGACGTCGAGGTCGTTCTTGCGCAGAAGCCGGGCTATTGTTTTATCTAACGGCACCAGACCATCGCGAATATCGACCATAAACAGGATAAGCTGCGCCGATTCTATCGCCTGGAGGATTTGCTGTTCGATATGCTCGCTTAGCTGGTCGCTATCGACTATCCCGTATCCGCCGGTATCGATAAGCTCAAAGTAGTGGTCGTCTCTTCCAATGAAGGTGCTGATGCGGTCTCTCGTAACGCCGGCGGTCGGCTCGACGATACTTATCATCGCACCTGCCAACGCATTTAAAAGACTGCTCTTGCCGACATTCGGCCGACCAATTATTGCTACTGTGGGTAAAGCCATTTTCTATTATTTTCTGTTGATTACTTTCCGTTTACTATTTACTATTTTCATCAAACAGTCAATGTTCAAATTTGGAGTTGCACACTGTTTTCCAAAGGAGGCAAGTCTTATGGACAATAATCGACGGGATTTTCCCGGAAGACACGGGGAAACAGACATCCGGCTAAATCGCAGGAGTTTGCTGAAAATGGTGGCCGCAGGAGCGGCTGTTGCGGCGCTGCCTGCGTATGCACAACAGCCGAAGAAGAAAAAAACCAACAAGTCTGTTGCGCAAACGGTTCTGCCGCGCTGGCGGGGTTTTAATCTGCTGGATATGTTCACAATGCGAAGCAGAGGCGATTTCCGGGAAGATGATTTCCGCTGGATGCGCGACTGGGGCTTTGGCTTCGTTCGTTTACCGATGTGCTATCGGCTGTGGATAGAAGACGGGGACGACTACAAGCTCTACGAGCCAATGTTAGAGAAGCTCGACCGTGCTGTGGAGCTTGCCGGCAAATACGGTCTGCACGTCAGTCTGAATTTTCACCGCGGGCCGGGATATTCGGTGAACAGGGAATTCACCGAGCCGTTCAATCTCTGGAAGGACAAGGAACCGCTCGAGGCATTCTGCTTCCACTGGCAGACGCTTGCTAAGCGCTATCGTGGCGTTTCGAGAGATAAGCTCAGCTTCGATTTAATCAATGAGCCGCCTTCCATTGGTGAGCGTATGAGCCGTGCCGACCATGAGCGGGTAGTTCGGACTGCGGTGGCGGCCATCCGTGAAATAAATCCTGACCGTATAGTCATAGCCGATGGTATGAGCTGGGGCAATGAGCCTGCGCCGGAGTTGGCCGACCTCGGAATCGGCCAGAGTACACGTGCATATCAGCCGATGTTTATTAGCCATCACAAGGCCTCGTGGGTAAACAGTGATAGATATCCCGAGCCGGCCTGGCCCGGACACGGCTGGGACCGCAAACGCATGGAGCAGCATTACCGGAAATGGGCCGACCTTGCTAAAAAAGGAGTTGGCGTGCACTGCGGCGAAGGCGGCGCGTATAACAAAACGCCGCACAAGGTGGTTTTGGCCTGGCTGCAGGATGTCCTGGAGATACTTACCGGCCACGGTATTGGCCTGGCCCTTTGGAACTTCCGCGGGTCATTCGGCATTCTCGATTCCGGCCGAAAAGATGTCGAGTACGAGGACTTCCACAGCCATAAGCTCGACCGCAAATTACTGAAGCTGCTGCAGGAGTTCGAATAGGGTCAAACAGAATGACCCAATTGTCACCCTGAGCGAAGCGAAGGGTTTCATATATGGAAAGACAGTGAGATTCCCGCTTGCGCGGGAATGACAATAATCAATTGAGATGTGACAAAACACTAAGAATCCTCGGCCTCATATTGAAATACAGTTTCTATCGGCACGCCGAAAGTTTGGGCTATTTTAAAGGCCAGGGGCAGCGAAGGTGCGTACTTGCCGGATTCAATGGCAATAATTGTCTGGCGAGTTACACTTGATTTGTCACCCAATTGCTGCTGGGTCATTTGGCCATTTTCAAAACGCAGCCGACGAATCTGATTACTTAAGTTACTTTTTTTCATCTTTGCCCCCCCAGCCATACTGAATGAGAATTGCTATAGATTGCGCATAAGCTTGACAGAACACAGCTGATGGAAGCAGAAAAGGACACCATGTCGTTGGTATTCTTGCCTCTGGAGCTATGGCAAGTGGCACGTAGGAAACCAGAATCACAAGCAGATAAACTGCGCCGAAGCCGGCTAAGTTAGCGTTTTTATCAATCAGCTTATCTCGTTCGTCGAATGTAACGGCGCCTTTATCCTTTTTAAAGCAGGTAATAGATACAATCCCCCCACTGCCTGCAACAGCAGCTGCAAAAGCAAGGGCGATTTTCCAAACACCCACATCAAAACGTCGCATTACGATTGCTGCAATTCCAAGAAACAGACCAAGCGATATTGTGATAACTAAAGTCAAGGCTATTTTCTGTTCTCTATTCATGATTTTTCTCCTTTACCTGTGCGACCGTACTGAGCCAGAATTGCCGTAGAGTAAACCAGCATAACAATAAGGAATACGCCGAAATTGATAATTGGCAACAGGCAAACCGGAATGGAGCCTTCATCTCCGGCAACGAACGATGGAATTATGCTGGCGGCAAATAACAGGGTGCAAAATGATGCAAAGGAAACTAAAACGGCATTTTTCCTGATGTAAATGTCTCGCTCATCGTTATCCACTTCAGAAGCTCTTCGTTTCCAGTGGACGAAAGCCGTGCCGCCTGCTACAACGGCCAGAATGAGCCACATCCAAACTTTGACCAGCTTGCTACCTGTCGTCCTGTTTCCGGGAGTAAACGTGGTTGTAAATATGATTACTCCGAATGCGATAAGCACTATGGAGATGCTTAGTGTGAACAGCGCTCTTCTTTGTGTCTTGTTCATATTCATAATATTTCTCCTTATTTTTATATTTTGTGCTTCTCTATGCCTGCAAATGTAAAGTAAACTTTACATTTTGTCAAGTATATTTTACATTTTTTTACGAAATTTTTCTCTTTTCTTTCTGACAAAAAGCTGGGTTTTCTTGTAAATCCGCTGTTGGTAAAATGTTAGAGTGATTTAGGAGAAGCTGTTTTTGTGGAAATCTCGGCGTAAGCCTCTGTTCTTGGCGTGTGTGTTCAAACACAACTAAGAAATCTCTCAGTTTGAGGCTTCGAAAGTGATAGGCGAAGAATCTACTGCTCAAATTCCGGTGTATTTCCGATATATATAGTTAATGACGTTTACTGATTTGAAGACAAAGCAATGCCTGTTTTGTGCTGAGACCATACAGGCCCGCGCAATCAAATGCCGATTCTGCGGGGAATTTCTCAACAGCGATAAGGCCAAGGCCCTGGAGGCGGACCCGGAGTCGGATTCGCAGTCATCCGATGACGAAGAGACAAACGATGACGATAGCGTCCTGTTTGTAGCCAGGCCTTCTCTGTTGGGGATGGCGCCGGCGATGGTCAAGGGTTTGTTCTTTATTGTTTTAGCGGGCCTTTTGATAAGGCTGCCCCTCGAGAACCTGGTTAATGACCTGTTAGGTTTGGGACTTACCGAAAGCCAAAGCTTGACAGTTGGCGGGTACAGGCTTCTCGCCGGCCTTGGGCTTGGCTTAATTGTCGTGCTTGCTCTTATGATAAAAATAGTCAGGCTCAAAATGACCCGCTACGAAGTTTCGCCTGATAGAATTGACTGGAGCCGGGGCATCCTCGACAGACGGGTTGACAATCTGGATATGTTCAGGGTGATTGACCTGAAGATGCGCAGGAGCGTGCTCGACTGTGTTTTCGGGATCGGTACTGTGGGGCTGATAACGACCGACAAGTCGGACCCGGAGTTTGAGTTTGAAAAGGTGCACAGGCCCCGCGAGCTCTACGATATTATCAAGAGAGCCAGCCTTGAGGCCGACCGGCGAACCGGCGTTGTGCATCTGGAATAAGGTTAGGAATTCTCATCCTCATCCGGGATATACTCAATCAAATCGCCGGGCGTGCAGCTCAATGCTTTGCATAAGCTGTTCAAAGTGGAAAAGCGAATTGCGCGTGCCTTGTTGGTTTTGAGAACGGACAGGTTGTTTACCGCCAGACCTGTTGCCCGGGCCAAATCCTTTAGCTTCATCCGCTTGTCCAAAAGCACGTAATCCAGTCGAACGTTAATCATCTGCAAACCTCCTTTAGACCAGCGTTTTTGACTCTTCAATAACCGGCAGAATCCGCCGGAGGATCTGACCAAAACCGACCAGAATTAAAACTCTTACTGTTATAGAAAATACTATCATAAGTATCTTAAACACTTCTGTGTACGAAGACGGAGAAAGGAAACCTGGGATGGTGGTATATACCCAAACGACACTCAAGATGATAAACAGTGCATACAGGTAAAAAAACATGTCTCCATGACGGAGTATCCAGCCTGGTTTATAATCTTCTTCGACGAGGTACCTGATAAATTGCACAAGCCCCAGTATTGCTAACCCGTAAAATATAATACTGAAGGCACTTAATGGCATCAATGAAATAACCGTCTCATAACTTTTAGGAGCATGCCAATACCCGAATTTTGTGACAAGTTTGAAAATGGTCAATGCAAAGCCACCAACCAATCCCAAAATAAGAATTAATGATCCTATGGTTCT
>JBDRTM010000515.1:0-2550 GCA_043824065.1 Planctomycetota bacterium
TCGGCGGAAAAGCCAGAGGCCATCGAGGCGCTAAAGCAAACGCCCGCGGCGGCCATTGGTTCGTGCAGATACAAATTGAAATCGCTCGAAGAATCCAAAGCGGATTTCGAGAGAGTGCTCGACGTCTTCAAGGCCCACAATATCCGTTACTTTTTCTATGCAGGCGGTAATGACTCGATGGACACCGCCGACAAGGTCAACAAGTTAGCCGCAGATGCCGGCTATGAGCTGGTTTGTATGGGCATTCCGAAGACGGTCGATAACGACCTGGCCTTTACCGACCACTGTCCGGGTTATCCCAGCGTGGCAAAATATGTGGCAACCTGTGCGGCTGAGGCCGGCAAAGATACCGAGGCACTTTATACGACGGACACCTGTACTATCTTAGAGGTGATGGGCAGAAACGCCGGCTGGATAGCGGCGGCGACGGGTCTTGCCGCTCGATGTGAAGAAGATGCACCGCATCTTGTGTATATGCCGGAGGCGGCCTTTTCCTTCGATAAATTCGTCAGCGATGTCAAGGAAGTGCTGAAACGATTGGGCAGGGTCTTTATCGTTGCGGGCGAAGGACTCAAAGATGAAAATGGAGAATACGTAACAGCAGACACGGGTGCATTCGGTAAAGACAGTTTCGGGCATGTTCAGCTTGGCGGTGTCGCTGAGATGCTCAAAGCCGTGATAGAAAAAGAAGTGGGTATAAAGGCCCGCTTTAATAAGCTCGGCACCAACCAGCGAAGCGCTATGCACTTTGCATCGCTGACCGACGTCAACGAGGCATATATGTGCGGACAGATGGCGGTAAAGCATGCGACCGAAGGTGTGAATGGAAAAATGGTTACTCTGGTTCGCGAAGAAGGGCCACAATACAGATGCACAACAGGTCTGGCAGAGCTGAGAGATGTGGCCAACGGCGAAAAGAAAGTACCGGCTGAGTTTATAAACGAGAAGGGCAACCATGTCACCGATGCGATGCGGGATTACGTTCGGCCTTTAGTACAGGGCGAGGCACGCATAAGAATCGATGAGGACGGTCTGCCGGTGTTTATGAGATTCGAACGTGAACCGTTGGAGAAAAAACTGCCAAAATATATGTAGGGTGGGGCTTGCCCCACCGAGATGATGCAGGTAGTTTTTTTGGTGGGCTAAAGCCCACCCTACAAATTATAAGAGTGAATCCGGGGATGAGTGAATGAGTAACCACGTCCACGAGAAAGGATAAAAGATGGAAGAATTGTTCGATATTAAAGGCAAAGTAATCGTAATTACCGGAGGCGGGGGTGTTCTTTGCGGGACGATGGCCAAGGCGCTTGGCAAAGCCGATGCAAAGATCGCTGTTCTGGATTTAATCGAAGCCGCCGCAGAAAAGATCGCCGATGAAATTAAGTCCAACGGCGGCCGGGCTGTTGCGGTTAAATGTAACGTATTAGACAAAGACAGTCTGGAGCGTGCACACGAGAAAATCACATCCGAATTAGGCAAAATCGACATATTGATTAACGGGGCCGGCGGAAACAAGAAAGAAGCAACCACTTCGCCGGATTTATCTTTCTTCGATTTGCCGAGCGAAGCCGTTCGGTTTGTTTTCGAGCTGAATTTCATCGGGACTTTACTGCCGAGCCAGGTTTTCGGTAGAGAGATGGCGAAAAACGGCGGCGGTATCATATTGAACGTTTCCAGTATGTGTGCTTTTAGTCCCTTAACCAAGGTACCCGCATACTCAGCGGCCAAAGCGGCCGTGAGCAACTTCACACAATGGTTAGCGGTGCACGTTTGCCAGAACTATTCCAAAGACATTCGTGTCAATGCAATTGCGCCGGGATTTTTTCTGACCGAACAAAACCGGTTCCTCCTGACCGATGAAAAAACCGGCGAGCTGACCGCCCGCGGCAAAACAATTATCGACCATACGCCGATGGGAAGATTCGGCCAGCCGGAAGAGCTGCTCGGAACAGTTATGTGGCTGCTAAGCGATGGAGCGAAATTTGTTACCGGAGTTGTCGTGCCCGTTGACGGCGGATTCTCCGCCTTTAGCGGAGTGTAAGAAATAGCCTGATGCTCGACGTCCGTCGCTTGATATCGAGTATCGAGTATCAAGTATCGAGAATGAGGAGAGCAAAATGACTGACGTTGACCGGGCACAGCCACTAAAGGACTTTAAACCGAAACACAAGTTCTTTGTCGGCATTGATTCGGACGGCTGTGCCTTCGATACGATGGGAATCAAGCAGCGGGAGTGTTTTTGTCCGTGGCTGATTGCCTACTTCGGGCTGCAGCCGGTAGCTCAGGCGGCACGCGAATGCAAGGACTTTGCCGATTTGTTTTCCAAAACGCGCGGCGGCAACCGACACAAAACAGCCAAGCGCATCATAGCAGAGCTTTTGCCCAATCATCCGATGACCAAAGCCAGAGACTTCAAGGTTCCGCAATATCCGCACTACTTCGCTTGGGTCGATGACCCCGATAGCTTGCTCAGCAATGATGGTTTAAAGCAAGCCATCGGCGAGGCCTCGGACCCGGAGGTCAAACATGAGCTGGAACATGCGCTTGCCT
>JBDRTM010000516.1:0-6833 GCA_043824065.1 Planctomycetota bacterium
GGTCACATAGTACTCGCTCGTCAACCAAATCACCCGGCCGGTGGCCGGTTCAATCGCTGCGGTCAGGCCCTTTGCGCCGGGCAGGTCATTTTTTCCTCTGGCCGCGTAACCGAAAAAACACGAATAGTACAGCGTATCATCTATCAAGCACAAACCCCCATCGTTGCCGCCGGAGCCGAACTCAGAGAAATCTATCGTCCAGACTTCGTTGCCGCTATCAATGTCCCAGGCCCGTATGAGTGGCTTTTGGCCTTTAGGGTAGTAGGGATTGTTGTGGCTATAAATCCAGCTCATCACTTCCGCGCCGTCGGGGGCTTTGATAGGCTGTCCCTTGTGAATATATGCTTTTTCTGTCCCTTGTGGCGCGTACTTGCCCGTGCCGAAGGAATAAACAGCAAGGTTCTTATAGATGGTTGGCGGCTGCTGTCGGCTCCAGCTCGGTGAGCCGCTGAAAGGTGCCTCCCAGAGCAATTTCCCTGTCGCCGCATCGAGGCAGCGCATTCGCGATTGTTTCATACCTGCCTGGGGCACAAGCAATCGCTCATTGTGGTAGATTGGACCGGTGAAGGAGATATGTGCCCCGGGCCAGTAGCGCCGCCACAGGAGTCGTCCGGTCTCCTGCTCTACGGCGAAGACCTGGCCCTCGGCGGTGTGGGTATACATTCGGCCTGCTCCACAAACGGGGATGTGCTTGAATGTACCCTCATACCGGCGAATCCACTTGACCTTGAAAGGTGGCTTTACGCCTTGACTGTTGGAGTTTGTGCTGGACAGGTTGCCAAAGTTGGTGAACCAATCATATTTAGACTCGGCGAGCTTGCCTGCAAGCGGACTTCTAATTTTCCATAATTTAAGGTCTTTTGTGGGCAGAGGCGCTTTGCCGTCCGGCCCCAGGACGTACAGGTACCCATCCTCGCAGCCGAAGTAGATTCGCCCGTCGCAGACAGCAACCGGCGCTGAGATTGCTCGTGCAAAGGCCGTCTTGAAGGACCACACATCATTGCCCGACATCGATACGACGTAAAGGTTTCCGTCGAGGCCGCCGTAAACTACCTTGTCCCGGAGCAGAATCGGCGGCGTGATGGATGGATAGCCTCCGAGCTTTTGAGTGGGTTTTCCCCGAGAATGTTTACATAAACCAAAACCTTCTTCCGGCCGGCATCGATAGACATCATCACCGCGCACACTCACCGACGAGAAACTCAATGATCCGGGACGGTTTATCTCGGTCTGTGTGCCTTGAATGTACTCGGTGAGCGTTTTATCTTCGACGAGGCGGATTACCTCGACCCGGCCGGTATTGTCCCGGCGGTGCCACTGCCGATAGACGGCGCCATCCTCACCCAAAGCTATCCCGAACGTGGCGGGCTTTTCAGAACCTGCGTACGATGGCACTGTAGCCATCCCACGAACTGAAGCCCGGCTTCCCATATCCTCCAGGCAGACGGCTGAACCGCCTGCCGGCACAACCAGCACCCGGCCGTGCATGGCAATATCCATCGAACAGCAGAACTGGTCCCGCCAGGTAACACGCCCCTTCTTATGCCTGGCCCACTGCTCACCGCTCCAGCGATTTCCATTGAAATCCAGAATCTCTTTGACGAAGTCCCACGTCCAGCAAACGGACCCATCGGGTTTAAGGGCATAGACACGGGAGCCAAGTGTGGCAAAATAGACCCGGCCGTTGTTGACGACGGGGGTGCTGAAAATCGGCTCGCCGCAGCGAATCTCCTTCACCACGGTACCGTGGCTTACGTCCAGTACATAGTAGTACCCGGCCATTGTGCCGAAGTGCAGGTAGTCCCCGATGATGGCCGGTGATGAGACGTTGTTGCAGTTGGCTTTACCCCCGCGTGTGGGGGTTTGCCATACTACTTCCAATGTCTTGGCGTCAATGCAAAAGGCCACACCTGAGGCGTCGATTACGTAAACCCGGCCTTCGGCGACGACCGGTGCGGTCAGGACAGAATCGGTCAGCGGCACAGCGCCAATCAAACCGAGCGGCACGGTTACGGTTCTGTCGGGAGCGTTGCCTGAGTGCCTGGAATCATACTTAAACTGTCGCCAGTCCTCCGCTGCAAAAATCCGCCCGGGGCATATCAATGCGGAAGCGAGAATTGCCAGTACCGCACTAATTGTTATGTAGCGAATTAGCGCCGTCTTCTTTCGGGATAGATGGCACTCGCTGGGGTACAATTGGTGCGGGACAACCTTGACCCGCCGCCCCGACTCGCGTCGGGAGACGCGGGGGCTGGTTTGCTTTAGTCTCAATAGATTTGACATATTTTGTTCTCCAACATACAAACCAACCACGTAACAAGTAGATTACCAGGCGGCCGAACAAATCGCAAGCGGTTAATTGTGATGCGCTCACCTTTTTCTCGTCAGCACAGTTTTTCTCCTTCATTCTTAAAGGAACGCCATTTTGCGGTTCGTTCTTACCATTTTGCGAACCTTTGCCTGGTTTTGCAACAATATTTAAAATAGACCTCCCAGCCTCCCGGAAACAATGTCAATTTCTCTTGACAGGAACGTGGGGAATGTGTTAAAACAGAATAGATGAGACCTAAGGATTTTGGTCTTGTGCCGTGTGGAATTTTTATAGTTTTTTTGGTAAATCAGCCCTGTCTCGGCGTGGCCGAGCCACGACGGGAAGGAAGGAGATGGTGGCAAGTCGTAAAAACATTTCTTGGGCCAATGTAGAATGTAGTGAATGTAAAATTATTATCCGTTCTCCGTAGTAGTCTTACTACGAAGGATGAATCGCTCGTTTTTTATTTTAACTTTTTTGAAGGAGGTTTATTATGTCTAAAGTAGAAAAGGTAGTAATTTGTGCAGTAGTAGGATTGCTCGTAGCAGCAAGCGGAACCGCACAGGCCAACTGGATCGAGACCTTCGACGGCGATGAGCTTGACCTGCCAACATGGGAGTTCCATCCCTATCCGGATATGACCAAGACGTTCACCAATACCATCAAGACCGACCCAAACGGCAACAAATACCTCAGCCTGGATGAGACCAGCTCAGCGGGCATCGGCGGCTCGCAGTTCGGCGCGGCCTTTGGTTCAAACGAAGAGTTCACCGACGTCCGCGTCGGGGCGGTGGTCAATGTTACCGGCGATGCCTCCAGGAATCACCACGGCTTCATCGCAAGGACCACCTACTTCCTTGACGATGGGTCGATAACCGGCGCCCCTGGCCTCGTTGCAACCCAGACTTATGTGATGCACGTAAACTGGGAAGACGGACCCGCCAACCTGAGAATTGATATCGAGAAGGTCGTCAACTTGTCAAATATCATGAGGGACGCAGAAGAGCTGGGTTTGGACGTTACTGTACCAGGCCTCGGCCACGCCAGGAGCTACTATGCCCAATTGGATGTTGTCGGCTCGGGGCCCGTGTATGTTACCGGGAGTCTCTATGAGTATAAAGGCGGCCCGCTCGTCGCAAAGACTGCGACTATGGTGGACACCAACGGTAACGACCCGTGGGAAGATCCGGATGTACAAGATGAGGTCTTTCTGAGCGGCGCAAGCGCTATCTTCGCGCAGAATCAACAAGAGGAACCGGCCGGCTACTATACTACCTTTGATGATGTCTTCTCCGTATCTGACGGCCCGGCAGCCGTCAACCCCGGCCCTGCTGATGGCGCGGCAGGAGTGTATGTAGATGCTGACCTTACCTGGTTAGAGGCAGAATTTGCCACCTCGCGAGAGTTATGGCTCGGCAAGGAAGGTGCTATGGAGAAGGTTGAGCCGGCGCCCGCAGGTACCACCTTTGACCCGGGGACACTTGAATTAGGCCAAACTTACCAATGGCGGGTCGATCAAATCGGCCCTTCGGGTACCGTCACAGGTCGCACCTGGACCTTTACGGCGGCAGAGTGTATAAGCGTGGAAGATTTTGAGTCCTATGCAGACCATGCGGGTATAAGGGCTGCATGGATTGAAAACATCCTCGACTTCGATTACGTCTTTTTCGCGACAGACAACCAGGGCAACAATTCTATGCGGCTTGAATTCCAAAATCAGTATGACCCCTACTTTACTGAGGCCACAAGGACATTTAACAGCCCGCAGGATTGGACGGCTCAAGCTGTTGAGGCCTTGTCGCTGTCATTCATTGGTGAGCACGAAAATATGGAGCATCTGATGTATTTGAAGCTGGAGGATGCTGCCGGCCAAAGCTTCAAGGTCGAGCACCCATACACCTATGCCTGTCAGTCGGATATATGGCGCCAGTGGACTGTGGCACTTGAGCAGTTCAGTAGTGGTGGCATAGACTTGGGCTCTGTAAAGAAAATCGCTATCGGCTTAGGTGACGGCACCAGTTCAGCTCAGGTGGGTGAAGACATAGACCATATATACATTGACCAGATTCAGTTGTGCCCGGCCGGGTTCTATAATATTGAGTAGCCCGCCGTCTCGCGGACACGTCCCCACAGGTTGGATTCGACTGGCGATATAAATGCCGATTGCAAGGTTGACCCCGAAGACCTTGTTACCATGATGGATAACCGGCTTAATGATATGATGAACTCTCGGCAGTACCATAATGGGCGTGAAAGGTGTTACCGTTCGTTTATATTTTTTGAAGGAGGAATATTATGTCTAAGAAATTGATTTATTTGGTTCCTTTTGTTTTGGCGCTGAGTGTGGCTCTTACGGGTACGACTAAGGCAGAGATTGTCGGTTGGTGGAGGTTTGATGAGGGCTCCGGAACCGTAGCATATGATACGAGTGGCAACGGCAACGACGGCACCTTCAACGGCGATCCGCAGTGGGTGTCTGGGTTTATAGGCGGTGCGCTGGAATTTGATGGGGAAGATGATTATGTTGCAATAGGGGATTTGGACCTAACAGGATCCTTCACCCTCATATTTTGGATGCGACCTTCCTCGCTCCCAGGCGAGTGGCATTCGGTGGTTATGAAAGAATATGACTATGGCTTCGAATTTGACGGAACCAATCTTCTTGGGAGAGTCGGCAACGGGGCGGGCGGCTGGGGCGCTACTGTTACCACAACCATTTCTGCACCTGCTATATGGTATCACGCTGCGCTGACGTGGAATGGATCGGACCTCGAAATGTTCATTGACGCATCCAGCGTCGGCCAAAATACGGGAACACATGTTTCAAATAACAATCCGCTACTCTTTGGCAGTTGGAACACGTCCAGCGAATTTTTCAACGGCATCATCGACGACGTCCGCATCTATGACCACGTTTTGTCGGGAGTCGAAGTTCTGAGCGCTATGCAAGGCCAGATATGGCCTTATGCCTGGGGCCCTGACCCGGCTGATGGTGCCCTCTATCCGGATACATGGGTGAACCTTATCTGGTCCCCGGGAGGTCTTGTGGTCTCACACGATGTGTACATCGGCGATAATTTCGACGATGTGAATGACGGTGCCGAGGGCACGTTCCAGGGCAACCAGCTCGAAACGTTTATTGTTGTCGGCTTTCCAGGATTTGCTTTTCCGGATGGTCTTGTTCCCGGCACGACTTACTACTGGCGAATCGATGAGGTCAATGACACTGAGCCGAATAGTCCGTGGAAAGGCAGTGTCTGGAGCTTTAGTATTCCTCCCAGGACCGCATACAATCCCGAGCCGGCTAATGGTGCCGAGCTTGTAGAGACGGATGTAGAGCTCAGCTGGACGGCAGGTTTTGGTGCGAAATTACACACCGTATATTTCGGCGACAATTTTGATGAAGTGAACAACGCCGCCGGTGGACTCCCACAGGGAGTTACAACCTATACTTCTCCCGGCCCACTTAAATTGGCTAAGACTTACTACTGGCGGGTCGATGAGTTTGATGCCATCAACACCTATAAAGGCGAGGTCTGGAGCTTTACTACTCAGGGCGCCGTCGGAAGCCCTGACCCGCCTAATGGCGCTGTGGATGTAAAGCAGACACAGATTATTACCTGGTCACCGGGAGTCTTTGCTGCTTCGCATCAGGTCTATTTCGGCGCAGATAAAGATGCCGTACGCAATGCCGATACCGGTTCGCCGGAGTATAAAGGCAGCGGGAATCTCGGTGCTGAGAGCTACGAACCCGAAAAGCTTGAGTGGAACAGCACTTACTATTGGCGTATTGACGAGGCCAATAACGTCAATCCCGACAGTCCGTGGACAGGCGGCCTCTGGAGCTTTACAACAGCCAACTTCCTGGTCGTGGACGATATTGAGTCCTACAACGACATTGACCCCCCTGACCCGGAGAGCAACAGGATATTTGAAGCGTGGCCGGATGGTTATGATATCCCGACAAACGGAGCTCTCGTTGGTAATGACCTTCCTCCTTATGCCGAGCAAAGTATTGTTCACAGCGGCATCCAGTCGATGCCGTATATCTACGACAACAGTGTTGGGAACTCTGAGGCAACTCACACGCTGACTTATCCGCGTGACTGGACCGAGAATGGTGTCAGCACGCTGACGATTTGGTTCCATGGCGACCCGGCTAACGCTGCCGAGACGTTGTATGTTGCTCTCAACGGCAATGCGATCGTTACTAATGATAATCCTAATGCCGCACAGGTAGATGAGTGGACCCAATGGAATATCAACCTGCAAGCATTTGCCGACCAGGGTGTGAACCTTGCCAATGTCAATACTATTGCTATTGGTTTTGGCGATAAGAACAATCCATTAGCCGGCGGTTCGGGTATGATGTACTTTGATGATATTCGTCTGTATCGACCGGCGCCGTAAGCCGTGATTTAAATGGCCCCCATTGCTTCTGCCGAAAGGCATCTGCCGACAGGCATCCTGCGGACTGCGGATTGCGAAGCAAGATACGGGGGCGCGGTTGAACCCGTTAGAT
>JBDRTM010000517.1:0-4773 GCA_043824065.1 Planctomycetota bacterium
AATTTTCATGACGAAGAGTGGACCATTATTGAAAGCCGCTCACCAGAGGTCAAGGTTGCCAACGTGTTGAGAGAATTTGAGTTCCAGACTCATGAAGAATTAATTCAAGCTGCCGACAAAAGGCAAAGCAAGGCAAGACTCTAATACCAATTGCATTTAATTACTGCGCTCCTTGTGTTTGGCACAAAAGGCTGGCAGCCTCAAACGCAGCTTGGGGATGGCTCGCTGCTCTTTATATAAAGCACAACTTTTAATTATAATTGGTATTAGCAGTCAGTTGCTGCCTTCTCGTCTTCCGCGGCAAACTCACACTCCTCAGAGCAGAGCGAAAAGCCCAAAACCGCTCCGCCACTGCCCGTCCTAAATCCATCCGGAAAACCCACATCCCCCGGCCTCTTGCCTTGACGACGGTCGTTCCTGGGGTGGAGGTGTACCCTTTTCTCGTTCACCGGACAGCGGCCAGATAGGTGCTCAAAGCTCTCACGTTGCTGATGAAGGTTCGGCAGTCGATCACCCGGCGCGTAGGATCGTCCTGGCCATCGTTTCTCAGTCGCCCGTCTTCTACCCAGCGACCCTGCTCATCGAAGCGGTCAATGACCGACTTGGTGCGGGCCACCAGGCCTCGGCTCAAACGCGGTCGTGAAGCCTTCTTCGGCCGCCTAAGCTCGACCGGATCCATGACCCGGAGACGCTCATACTCCTGGGCGATACTCTCAATTCCATAGGAGACCTTAAAGGCGTAGTGCGTGGGCATATCGGCATCGCTATAGGTAACCTCGTAGTCGCCTCTGGTGAGGTAGAGCGGCTTGTTGGTCTTCAACTCGTATAGAACCGGGCCAGACGCCCGTCGGGCAGCCGGGACCGGCGCAGGTACTCTATGGCCCGAGGCAGGGGTTCGAGATACTTTTTCTTGCCGGTCGCGCGGTAGAGCACCAGCAAGGTCTTCATGACCCCATGTGACTCGCCGCCTGTAACGGCGGGTGGCTCGAACTTTCGGGCCCAGGCCGGGTGCATGTCTGCGTCATACTGTTGCGCCCACGCCGGCTGGGGCTCGGGCATCTGAGCCAGCAGGATGAAATCGCCGGCCTTCTCCGCCGACGCCTGGTATCTCGCCTCGCCGTATATCTCGAATGCTTCCAGCATAGTGGCCATCGTGTCGTCAATGGTGTTGTCGTTGAAGGTGTAGAAACTTTTGTAGTCGCGGCCCGGATAGGTCCACGACCACGAGTCCGGATAGCTGGCCTTCTTGACCGGAAACTTGGCCGGATCAGGAGCGGCGATGAACCGCTGAGGCCAGGCACCGTTGGGATATTGGACCTCCAACAGAGCCGAAAGAGCAAACTCCACCGCCTCGTGGATCTTCTCGTCCTTGAAATCCAGCGCCCGATCGACCCGCATCAATAATCGCACCGCCGACTGTGTGTTGTCATCATCCAGGGTGCTGATGTTTCGGGCTTCTTCCCTCTGAGGATCAACCCGATAGGCGTAGCGCCGGCGCCGTTTGGGTTCAAACTCGATGCGGTAATCCCAGCCCCCGGAGCGCAGTTGACCTCTGACCAGGGCGTAGGCGGCATCCCGGGCGGCGTTGAGATAGTATAAATCGCCGGTGGCCTCGTAGGCGGTGAGATAGGCCATGCCGACCGAAGGTGTGCCTGGAGGCTGGACCCAGACCATAGTATCGGTCGCCTTGCCTTCCCCCTCGCGGCGGGCCAGGTCCTCACTGTAGCGCCACAGGTAGCCGCCCTCGGTAGAGACCTGAGTACGGAAGAAGTCGGTGGCCCGGCGCAGCGCTTTTGCGGCTTGGTCTTTCAGCGCCACCTCGTCTGCGGGCACCGAGCGAGGCAGCAGGCCCATACTTACTACACAAACGGCGATAAGCATGCGATACATCACAATGGTCACTCCTATTATGAAACAACATCCAACAAGGCCGGCAGCGCGTCCTTTCGTTCGTCCGCAGGTGTTCCACCGAAAAACTTCGTCCTCTTTATCGTTGAACTACCTATGTAAACTTGCTGCGTACGACTAATTATATTATCTCAGCGGGATGGATGCTATAAGAAACCTTTTAACAAACCTCTGTAATCTTCTTGGCTGTGATTGTGAAACGTTCCGATACCTTCTCCCTCCATTGCCGAAATTTCTTGGACCGGTCCTGCCGGCATATACAAGTTATACCTTCAGGCAAAGGATAGTTTGTTGGATCGTACAAGGAAGGCAGCTATTCATACTGTCAGCTCAGAAGTGTTGCAGCAGTGACATTAGGAGGTTCAAGCAGAAAGGCTGCCAAACGTAAGTGCTTGGCAGCCCCAACGTTAACAAACGAGGCCGAAGGGACTCGAACCCTCAACCTTCGGATCGACAGTCCGATGCTCTAGCCAATTGAGCTACGGCCCCTTAATATCACTTAAAAATCTTAATATACCAGCACACCGGTTTTTATGTCAACTGTTTTTTATACAAAACACATCATCCAGCTAAAGTTTGACAAAGACACTTATAAATTGTGCATTTATGTTCTCATCTTCTTGAAGACTGTGAGCGCCTGACAACTGGGTGTGATTTACTGTCCTTCTTAAGGTTTTGTTGAAGGACTCTCATTGCTTTTTTCACGTCGGCGACTTTCAAAACACCGGTAGTTCGGCCCCCTTTTGCGCCTGCAGTGCAATACGCGTACGAAATATTTATGTGGCTCTTGGCCAGCTTTTCCGCAACCGCCGCCAATGCACCGGACTTATTGGTCAGTGTTACACACAAAACCTCTGTCTCGTTATGGGGCATATTTATTTTTGCTAACACTTCTTTTGCCTTCTTCGGCGCAGTAAAAACTATTCGCATAACTCCGTGCTCCACGGAATCCATCATTGTCATCGCTATGATGTTAATCTTAGCTTGTGCAAATTCGCCGAGCACTTGAGCTAACACCCCCGGTTTGTTGACCATGAAAATCGAAAATTGCGTTGCAATATACATAACACCGGCCTCTCTGATTTAACGCATGCCTGCTTTCGCAGGGCCTGGTCCGTACTTGATACGGGCAACGGCATCTCACCACCACAACAGTGGGAGTTAATCCGTATTTATTGCTTGTATGCCACTTTCTTTATCCGGGAAAAATCGAAAAACCTTATCAAGATTGGTTATCTTGAAAACCCGGTGCAATTGTGGATTTATCGCACTAATCACAACCTCGCCGCCGTACGTTTCCACCTTGGTCCGGATGTCCAGAAGCAGCCCCAGCACCTGGGAAGAGAAAAACTTTACACTCCCAAAGTCAAATATCAGCCTGTTGGGCTGGTTTTCTTCAACAAATTTCTTTATCTGCTTGGAAGCGGTAGTTATTCCATCCACATCACTTACTGAAGCAGACTTGAAAACCACTATGACAACATTGCCCTGACTTGTTATTTCTACGCCGCCTTCTTCATCCATGCTTATCAACGCTCCTTCAAAATCAAGACCTTAAATAATTACTCCGAATTTAACGACTCTGTTCGAGCTCCTACACATTTTTGCTCATTTTTACACATTTATCAATAAACATTTGTTAATTATCAACTTTTTTTAGCATTTCCAGCAGGCAACAAAATGCCCGTCATCAGCGTTTCCCCCCCTTTTCAATGCCGGCATCTGCTCTAAACAATCACTCTGGCGCCGAGGACACCTCGGGTGAAAAGGACAACCGGATGGCAGGACCCCGCCTTGCGGGAACCGATTCAAAGCGCTCGGCACCTCGCCGCCCAATATAGCTCTCCGACCACGCTGGGACTGCTCGACCTCCGGAATCGCCGAGATAAGGGCACGCGTGTAGGGATGCAAAGGATTTCGATACAGCTCTTGTGCCGTAGCCTGCTCCACTATCCTGCCCATATACATCACCGCCACGATATCACAGAAAAACTCCACCACAGCCAAATCATGTGCGATAAATAAGAGCGTCAGCCCGGATTCTTCCTGCAAATCTTTGAGAAGGTTCAAAATCTGCGATTGAATCGAAACATCGAGGGCGCTAACCGGCTCATCGCAGATAACCAATTTTGGTTTCAGCGTCAAGGCCCTGGCGATGCCGATTCGCTGCCGTTGTCCGCCTGAAAATTCGTGCGGATAACGGTTCATATAATCAGGTGATAGGCCCACCTTTGAGAGCAGTTCCGCAGCTCGCTCCATGTCATTGACGCGCAAGCTTGTCCTCGACTCCGATGGGGGATGAGAATCACTGTCGGCTATTTTCCTTTGAATCTTCAACGGCTCACCAACAATATTACCAATAGTCATTCTCGGATTCAATGAGCCGTAAGGGTCCTGAAAAATAAGACTAATCTGGCTGCGAAGACGTCGCAATTCGACCACCTCGGCAGCCAGAATATCCCTCTGCTCGAAAAGGACCTTTCCCGCCGTGGCCGGCACTAATCGAACTATACTTCTGGCAACGGTCGTCTTGCCGCAGCCGCTCTCACCGACGAGACCTAACGTCTGCCCCTTTTCGATACCGAAACTTACCCCGTCAACCGCTTTGACGTAACCAGCAGTTCGACGCATCAGACCTTTCTTGATAGGAAAGTAGGTCTTTAAGTTATCGACTCTCAATAGATATCTGTTTGCACTTACCATATAGTGAAACTAAACGTAAATCCGAAATCCGAAATATAAAATCCTCCGCAGTCCTAAGGACTCCTTTCGGAGGACACCTTGCGGTGGAAACAAATTCGAAATTCTAATGTTCAAATTTTCAAAACTGACAGCTTTGTTGTCATTCTGAGCGAAGCGAAGAAT
>JBDRTM010000518.1:0-5183 GCA_043824065.1 Planctomycetota bacterium
ATCGAGTATCCGGCATCGAGATTCGAAACGAACTATTTCAAACCCAAATATTTTCTGATATGTTTTGCTAAGTGGTTATAGCCATCATTAGGTACGCATCCTTAATATTTTCCTCCAATTCCTCAAGAGTCTCTCCCTGCGTCATGATTTCTGGATGCTCAAGAAGCTTTCCAAGCCAGTATTTCTCGCCCTTCCAGTAAATCATAGTCACTTTTGTCTTCATAGCCATTTCTCCTATTACTCTGACAGCTTAACCGATCATAATATTATAACAGATAATGATACTATGTTCAATCCTGTTGGCAATTACGAGCATCAAGCATCGAGAATCGAGCATCCTCCATTGCTTTCTCAAGATGCCCAAGCAGATACTTCTTCTCCGGCCCGCCGAGATGCTCCCACGGCAAAACCTCATCTCGCCCAAATTCCCTCTGCGCGAGCTTGTCTAAATCGAACCCAAATTTCTCAAACGTCCTCTGCCATATCTCAAAGTCAAAACATTCATCCCACAAATCGAACTTCGCACCGTCCCGCCAGGCCGTCTCAATAACACTACATAAACGTCTGTCACCTCGGCCTATCACTGACTCTAATACGCTGCAGTTTATATCGTGAAACTTAAATTGCAGAAATTTCGCCCGAAGTTTTCTTTTCTCATCGAGTATCAACTGCCTGGCCTGCTCGAAGTATAATTTAGGTTTTTGCCCCAACCACCCGAACGGCGTATGAGCCTTCGGCACAAAACAGCTTACGGTAACATTAATCTGACCTGTCTTGCCGTCTATTTCTTTCCTCAGCTTTGCCAATTGAAATGACAACTGCACAATCCGTTTTACATCCTCCAGAGTCTCACCCGGCAGACCAACCATAAAATATAACTTTAATCGCTGCCAGCCGGCCCGGTACGCCGCCTCCACCGCAGCGAACAAGTCCTCATCTTTCAGAGGTTTGTTAATGACTTGCCTTAATTTTTCACTCGCCGCCTCAACAGCAATAGTAAGACCGCCCTTCCTCACCGAAGTCAGTAATTTCGGAAGCAGCTTCAACTGCCCGTCAACGCGCAAACTCGGCAGTGACAGCCCAACGTGCTTATCCTGAAAATATGCCCGAAGACCGGCAACTAATTCTTCGAACTCCGGATAATCGGCGCTTGATAAGCTCAGCAAACTTACAGTATCAAATCCCGTTGAATGGTAGCAGGCCTTCGCAATATCGATAATCTTTTTAACACTGCGATAACGGATAGGCCTTCTGCAAAAGCTCGCCTGGCAGAACCTGCACCGACCCGGACAGCCGCGCATAATCTCAACGCTGACCCGCTCATGCACCGCCTGCACAAACGGAACTATGGGGGCAAGCGGCACAGAAGCATTTTCAAAATCTTCCACGACCGCATTCTTAAATTCCCCCGGCAAGCCGGGTAAATCCGGTTGAAACGACTTCATCTTTGCCCCTTCATACTCAAACTCATACAAGGATGGGACATAAACCCAATCAAATTCCTTAGCCGCACAGAGAAGGATTTCTTCTTTTGTTGCACCGGCTTTTTTTTGAACTCTAATCAATTGCGCAAGCTCAACCACAGCTTCTTCACCCTCGCCTAACAAAAACAGGTCAATGAACTCAGCCATAGGCTCGCAGCAGTTCGCCATACTCCCGCCCGCAATTATCAACGGCTCACCTTCGCTCCTCCGGCAGCTTCGGACATCGATCCCGCCGAGCTCAAGCATATTAAGCACATTGGTATAGCAAAGCTCGCTGCTCAAGCTAAAGCCCACGACGTCAAAACTTTTTAGCGACACTTTGGATTCCAGACTAAACAGGGGGATTCTTTTCTCGCGCAACACCTTTTCAGCGTCAACCCACGGCGTAAAGACCCGCTCAGCAGCAACACCATCAATGCTGTTAAGAACACCATATATAATCGCTATCCCGCTATTACTCATCCCCACTTCATAAATATCCGGAAAGCACAGCGCAACGGTCAGCTCACATTGCGAGATGTCCTTTTTGATTTGGTTTATTTCCCCCCCGATATATCTGCCCGGCCTGCGAACAAAAGGCAGAAATTCCCGCTCGACCCGCTCAGCCAACATTGTTACTTCTTTTTTGCCCATACCGGCATTATAAGCTGATTATTGATTATTTTCTATTGATTATCCTTCGATTATCAATTATCAAATTGCTCTGTAGAAAAGACCATATGTCATTTCGACCGAAGTGATGCGAAGCATCGCGAAGTGGAGAAATCTATTTAAAAAACAGGTTTCTTATGAGCACCAAAATTCGTAGCATTGTGATTGCAGTCTTCGCCGCTTGTTTAATTGTGGCGATTTATTTTTCTGCTCGCTCTAACAGACAAATCGAGCTTGACAGCGGCCATCGGCTGGTTATGGGGACATTCGCCCGCATCGTTGTCATCGCAGAAGATTCAAGCACAGCTAAGAAATGTATCGAAACTGCTTTTGAAGAAATCTACAAAGTTGACGACCTGATGAGCGACTACAAGAGCGATTCGGAAATAAGCCGGATTAATAAAGACGCCGCCAAAACAGCAGTCCACCTCAGCAAATCAACTTACGAAGTCTTGCAAAGAAGCATCGAGTTCAGCAAACTTACCGATGGAGCGTTTGATGTCACCGTCGGCCCTTTGGTAGATTTATTCCGAACGGAAAAAGACAAACGGGTCCTACCCAGCGAAGACCAAATCGACCAGGCCAAATCCAAAGTCGGTTTTGAAAAGCTAAAACTTGACGACAAAAGCAAAACTGTGCAGTTCGCCGTTGAGGGTATGCGGCTGGACCTCGGCGGGATTGCTAAGGGCTATGCTGTTGACAAGGCCGTTGAGGCATTGCAAACCTCCGGCGCAATCGGCGGTATGGTTGACATCGGCGGTGACATTCGGTGCTTCGGTGCACCACCAAAAGGTAGAAACCATTGGGTAATCGGCGTGCAAAATCCAAATTTAGATGAGGATATTCCTGAACGAAACCTTATCTTGAAACTCAAATTGGCCAATGGAGCAAGCGCAACCAGCGGTGATTATCAGCAGTTTGTCTTAATCGAAGGCAAACGCTACAGCCATATCATAGACCGCAAAACAGGAACAAGTGCCCAAGGCCTCTCGAGCGTAACCATCATTGCAGACAATGCAGCTGACGCCGACGCCCTGGCCACAGCGGTCAGCGTAATGGGAACCGAAAAGGGCCTTGCCTTAATCGAAAAACTCCCCGCCACCGAGGCAATATTCATAACCTCAAAACCGGAGTACGAAATTATAAAAACCACCGGCGCCGAAAAATATATAAAGGATAATAACATATAAGTGGTTCGGATTATGCTTTTGTCGCAGTAACAGGTTTTTTGCCGGCTTGGGGCGGCTCGGGGGCGGTCTTGCCGCGATAAATAATCACCTTGGTCGGGCATTTCTCCATAGCAGTTTCGGTTTGCTCATTGAGCTCGTATCTGGCGTAATCTACTCGGGCCAAATTGTCCTCCACCGAGAATACTTCTGTTTGTTTGGAACACAGGCCACAGCCGATACAGCCCACCTTACAGATTGACCGTGTGCTCTTGCCCGTCTCCTTACTATTACAGGCAACAATCATCATATTCTCATAATGGAAAGGGACCATTTCGATTAGATTGCGTGGACAAGCCTTCGAGCAGGCCGTACAGCCGGTGCACTTCTCATAGTCAACGATAGTCATGCCGTCAATAATGTGCAAAGCATCGAACTTGCACACCCTCGTACAATCGCCAAAGCCAAGGCACCCGAACCCACAGGCCTGCACGTTAGCTAAAGCGTTTGCAGCGATACAGCTTTGTATGCCCTGATACTGTGCATATAAAGTTTTGTCGTCTGTGTGAGCACGGCAGCGCACGATTGGTCTTTGCTGGGGGCCTGAGTCGCTAACTTGCAAATTCAATACATCTGCAATTTTCGCCGACGTTTCCGGTCCGCCGGGTGCGCATTTGCCTAACAGTTCCGCATCTCCCAGAACCGCCTTCGCATATTGACCACAGCCGGCGAATCCGCAGGCACCGCAATCGAGATTCGGCAGGGCCTCACGGATTTGCTCTACCTTCGGGTCAACCTCAACTTTGAGCTTCACGCTTGCTATCAAAAGCACCAGCGCAAAACCACTGCCTAAGCCCAGCATTGTTACCCCCGCCGGCCACGCACTACTCCACAATTCCAATATGTCACCCAAAATCATTTCCTATCCTTTAACCACAAAGACACTAAAAGTATAAAGTGCCTAAAGTGACCTAAAGATTCAGGCTATCAGCGTATCAGACTATCAGGTAGTGGACATCAGGTTATCAGGGCATCAGGCTCGCGCTACGTAGCTTTTGCAAAGTAGCATTGGTTTTTCCTGATACCCTGTTCTGCTGATAACCTGTATCCTGATTTCCTGTTCTCCTGATATCCATAATTTAGTCACTTTAGTCACTTTAGGCACTTTAGCTCACTTTAGTCACTTTAGGCACTTTAGCTCACTTTAGCTCACTTTAGGCACTTTAGCTCACCTTATCATTCCTGCAAAACCCATAAAGGCCAGGGCAAGGATACCTGCGGTAATCAACGTAATCGGTGCACCTTTGAGGCACTTCGGAACGTCAGCCATATTCAGATTTTCACGAATGCCGGCCATAATGCAAATCGCCATTGTAAAGCCGATTCCGGCACCGAAGCTAAGAACAACCGCTTCAAGCAGAGAGTCAATGCCCCAGAGGTTTATAAACAAACACAATCCCAATATCGCACAGTTAGTAGTAATCAGCGGCAAAAATATGCCAAAGCTCTCGTACAACGAAGGGAAGAACTTTCGCAGATACATCTCCACCAATTGCACGGCACCGGCAATAACCAATATGAAACAAACGTATCGCGTAACCTCCAGACCAAGTTTCATCAGGACCCAATTGTCAATCATCCACGTCAGCGTACCACTGAGTGTAACAACAAATGTCACCGCCAGCCCCATACCGAAAGCCATATCGATTCTGCCCGAGACTCCAAGATACGGACAGATACCCAGAAACTTCGTAAAAACAAGGTTCTTGACTACAACGATAGATATAAAGCCGATAAGCAGAATGTTAAGAGTATCCATTATTTCACACCTCGTATTGTGTCATTCCCGCGAAACCTGTCCTGAGCAGAGTCGAAGGAGCGG
>JBDRTM010000519.1:0-2707 GCA_043824065.1 Planctomycetota bacterium
GTCCTCGACCGGCTCCTCATGTACGAACGACGAATAGAGCACAGCCTCTACAAAACGATACTCGAGCTTCAAAGACTACACCTCATCAGAAAACTGAATACCGAATGTGAAATGCCATTTAACCAATTAACCAGTTAATCAGTTAACCAATAATGACCTTAATTATGCAAAACAAAGCCAATCTGCTGGATGCTCAAATGAACGTAAGTTCCATTTTAACAAAGTATTATGAAAATGTACCACTTCGCAGACGCGGGGAAAACAAACCCAATCAAACCCAATTTCAAAGGCAAAAAAATGCTCCTGCTCCTCTGCGAAGTCGCTGCGTAGCACAAGAAATTTTTGAGAAACTTTTAATATGCAACTGTTTTTATTCGATAATAGTATTGTTTTACACAATATGTACAGAAGGGCATATTTGTCGTTCGAATATGAGGAAGGCATAATGCAAATTAGGTACGCTGTTTCTACAATGGTATTTTGGGGACGTGAGCACCCTCTGTCTTTTGAGCAAGAGTGCCAATTCTTGAGGGCGCTGGGCTTCGGCATAGAGTTATGGCCCAATATAAAGGGTCAGAGCGATTGTCGTTACCAGAGGCGTAATTGGACCAGGCTTGCCACCGCTACCAATGATATGTTAGTGGCGATGCGCTCCCGCGGTGACGGCCCGACGTTAGAGCAATGGCATGAACAAATCGAATGTGCCAAGCTGCTTGGCGCAAATATTGTAACTGATTTGCAAAATATGGGCATTCCTGACGTTCCGGAGCTTGATGGCTGTGATTTTGCTGCCGATGTAGTGAAAATGGCCGAGGAGAATGATGTCAAATTGTGCCTCGAAACAGGTCGGTTGCCGTTGCTCAAAAAGGTCGGCGAGAAATTCGAATCCGTCCGATATTGCCTTGACATCGGTTATGCCAATCTGGATGCTGAATATTCCTTCAGGCAATATGTAGATGATTTGGCCCCGAGAGTGTCCCATTTGCACCTGACTGACAATTACGGCCAAACGGACGACCACGAGCCGCCAGGCCTGCAGGGCGGTATATCACGTGAAAATTGGGATTATCTTCTGAAGGTTTTAGACAAATATGACAATGATATAGTTGGTTCGTTTGAGATGTGTCCGTGTATGCCGGGTGTGATGATACGCCAGGCCAGCGAGTTCTTGTTTGATGCATTGAAATGGCCTAATCGTCCTCAAAAACAACCCAGTTATGCGGACGTTGGCTATAATCCGATGTAGGACAAACCGCAGTCCCATCAGTGCTACCCCCCTCATTTGGGAGGTGGATACACTATAAAGGTCCCCATTTTGCGATTTTTTGCAAAATGGGGTCCGTATAAAAAGGCTGAACCCCGCTGCTGGCTTGCGCCAGCAAGCCGCGGCGGCTCGGCCTTTTTTGCTTCGCTACCCCGCCATCCAGAACGGGTGGGATTTCAAAATGGGCATAACATAAAAACAGCCCTGAACAAGAGGAAAATCAGGGAATTTTTTCTTTGTAAAGCGTGATACGGATACGGTCGAAAGATACAAATAAAGCTTGACAATTTCACATAAGTCTTTTATACTAAAGTGCTTTTAGGTTCATTCGGAGGTATATGGCTATGAAGATCGTTGTTTATATGCTGGTAATAGCTATTTTGTTTGCCGGCGGCTGCTCTTCGGGACGAGGACAAAGCTTCTCCAGGGTCGGTTATAACTTTAGCACGATAGATAAGGTTGCTATCGTAGCCGTTGAAGGTACTGTGAGTAGCGAGCCTGCCAAAAATCAAATTGCTGATTTATTCGCGATGGAACTCCTGAAGAAGGGTTATGCACCAAAGGAACGGGCCAGTGTTGCAGCGGTGCTTAGGGAGCAGGGATTCCAGGCTTCAGAGTTAATATCTGAGGCTGGTGCCGCTGAGGCCGGGAAAATTCTAAACGTTCCTGCGGTTCTTATTATCAATGTACCACACTTCGGTGATGAAATCTTTATTTCGGCAAAGATGGTAGATATCGAGGATGGCAGCATTTTGTGGCTTGGCAGTGGTTCGGGCAAAACCGGAGGATTTTTAGGATTTGGAAGTCTATGGGGTGCCGGTGCTGCTGCCAGCAGCGAAGAGGATGCATTATTCGGCGGCATTGGCATTGCAGGTGGAGTGTTGGGTGGCGCTGAAAACCTACCTTTATCACCTCAAGAGATTGAACGAGCACAAAGAATAATAAGAAGGATGTGCAGCTCTCTGCCCTCGAGGCTGAGCACCGAATGGTAAAGCCTGCGACTCGACTAATACCAATTGGAGTTAAACCTTGCGTTTTGCATAACGGGTATCAAGACATCCCCAAGCGCCGTAAGGCGTCCCCAAGGGACTTCCGCTTGAGGCTGCCACCCATCTTTTAAAAAAATACACAAAAAAAACGTTGACAATTCTGTGCGAATCAGGTAGTTTCTCCATTCATAAACAGCGGTATTGAGGTTTAATTAAATGGGAACGAGAAAGATAGCATTTTGGTTTGTGGTGCTGGTTTTTAGTTTAGCTACTTTTGCACAAGCGGAGGCGTACAATGGGAGGCTGTTCCCCGAAGCTGCTCCACCTCAAGGACCTGGTAGTATAATCAGACCAACTATCGGCTTTCCGACCATCCAAGAAGAAGGCAAAACATTTCTCATTACCGTAAATACGAGTGAAGGGACATCCAACGTCAATGATTGGAAGGTTAGAA
>JBDRTM010000520.1:0-2640 GCA_043824065.1 Planctomycetota bacterium
GTTTGACAACTAAGAGCCTATCCCAATAACCCGCTCTATTGCCCCCGACAGAAAAGCAAGTGAGCTAACATCGGGGGTAAACTCGGGACTGGCTGCAAAGAAATAATGGTGGGGCAACCCTTCGACTGCGCTCAGGGCAGGTCCCACCCTACCGCTCGGCCTCATAACGAGACGGTTATTGGGATAAGCTCTAAGTCTTCGATGTCAGCAAACCGGAAGGTGATTAGACAATTATAAACATTAACTGTTATCTGCCGATGGCAGTGTAGGGAAAAACGCGCCCGGCAGGACTCGAACCTGCGACCTACGGATTAGAAATCCGTTGCTCTATCCACCTGAGCTACGGGCGCAAAAGCTTGTCTTTCTGGGACCTCATAACGTTCTAAGAGAAAAACGCATTTTCGACAAATCTTCGTCCACATTACATTCAACCGTTCAATATTGCAAGAAGATAAAAGGCGAGCTTCGCTGCTGGTGCGAAATCGAAAGATATTGCTATAGCTGTAAAAAAATAAAGGTAAATGAGGCGAAAAAAATTTGCAGCTGATTGTGCATATTGGAAGACTTCGCAAGCCCCACCAGCAGCCGAAAAGCAATTTTGAACATATATTGCGTGTTGTATCTCCTTGTATCAGAAGGCTTTACGTAAACTTGAGGATTGGCTGACTCCTCTGGTACAGGTTGGCAGGAGGAAATTAGGGTCCTAAAAAACAGAGGAAATAATCAAATACGGGAAAATAGGCAAAATAACCGTTGACATTATAGATGAGATTGGGTAAAATAATGAAAATGAGCAAGGAAACAAAAATATTAAAAAAAAGCTAAATTTTAGAATTTAGCTATTGACATACAGAAAGAAAAATGTTAAATTTGGCAAGTTAGCAAAGCTTGGAACTTTTGATGTTCGTTTTTTTTGTGCTTGAGGCTTTGCTTGTCCGGCACTAATCTGTCTTTGGTGCCGAGCCGGGAATGAGGAGAGTGATGGTGAGGAGAGATGAAATGACATCACATACGTCCTTTCTTTATATCCCCACTTTCGGTCTGTCTGGTAAAACTTAGCCAAGTGATGAGGAGACGCTGCGTAGCTAATATAACGGACGGCAATAATGTAGTTGGCACCGAGACAACAATAGCGAAACGGAGCGTTTGGTAAAACAGTTAAGTTTGCTGCCGGCTGTTGGCAGCAGGGTGATTATTGTTTGAAAGTAGTTTTTGGGGGGGGAGAATACTATGAAGAAATTAGTAATAATAACTTGTACAACGATGATGGTTATGTTCGGGCTGACTGGAATTGCCCAGGCGGATGCGAATACTGGGCCCTTCGTAATTATGAACCCCGCCTCGAAAACTGGGCCGTTCGTGAGCATATCCGCCACCTCGGATACAGTTGAATTTGGAAAGCCTGAATTCTCAGACTATTTTAGTGTACCCGGACAAGTTTTGTTTCCAAGCCTCTATCGCTCGTCGTCAGCGGCATTAACGGTCCATGTAGAATCTAACTGTCTGCATGGCCCGATTGTAGCCTCAGTGACGGCGCTTAAGCACTCCGGAGGCGGCACCATAACGCCCGATCGCATTTTTATAAAAGCGCCTGCAATAACAGATGAATATAGCTCAATGGCAAGGCCGGTGCCTATATCGAAGACACAAATCGGCTCGCATGACATTGAGCTACTCTTTAAGCTGCAGTCCAAATTATTCGACCGTGCGGGAAGATATACAGGAACCATTATATTTACGGTAATGCCACCAGCGCGTTAATTGGAGAAGTTGGTGATGAAAAAGAAGAGGATTTTACTGCGTAATAATTAAGTTGATTACATATGCCCAGGGTTTGTGGATAGACGTTATCCAAAAACTGAAAGCCCCTTCCTTGAAAAAGGGTGGGGGAGAAAGGAGGTGTGAGGTAGTGAAAAGTGACAGCTCGTAAGCGAAAGGATGCTTGCGGGCCGCCTGAAGAACCAGGCCCGGTATTTAGGCGATAAAACGATTGACAACTATGAGAAGAAAATCGCAGATTTGAATCGTATTATTAGGGGCCACGGCTCAGGCAGAAAAGCGGGCATGTTTGCCGGAGCCGGTTAAAAAATTTCAGCCCGCTGACTGTGTGGCTCAGGCATTGGTTGGGCCTGGGCGAAGGAACTGAATTAGCTCCACAAGCCAACAACGGCATTTAAGGAGCAATAAAATTAAGAGAGGGAAATGAAAATGGTAAAGAAAATTTTATTTACGATTGCAGTTGTAACTTTACTGGCAGTCACGGTACAAGCAGCGGATCCTGTATTCTTCGCAGGCGCTATAAAGGATGACGACATGTGGCCCTTTGAGTACATATACGTAGATTTATGTACTATGCCCATATTAATCGATGTGGGTTATTTTGTACAAGTGAAGGACTGCGGGGACCGTAAAATCAAGCTGAAACAGGTGACCTGCGCATCTATCGGTAAGGGCGATGACAAGTTCCCGTGCTACGATGATTGCGAGAACATCGAGGTAAGGGCCAACTTTGAAGCAAAACTCGGCGCCAACGTAAGTTCTTCTGTCTCCTGGTTTAACGCTGGTAACGCAAGTGCCTATTATGGCGATTGCGGTGAGGGCTGCGTTCCAGATATAGTCCCCGGCGACGGCGCATGGCAC
>JBDRTM010000521.1:0-4350 GCA_043824065.1 Planctomycetota bacterium
CAGTTTTTGTGGCTTTTCAACAGAGCATTAGAGATACCAATCGTAGCTTAGCTCTGGGGCATCATAAACTTCAGTAAAAGGCCGCCCCAGCGCCTCACAAAGCGATCGTAATCGTCGCATTCGCTCATATCCAACACTCTGGAGAAAATTGTTTCGCGCAACAATATCCAGCGTTACCGCTTCTTTCCAGACGGCTCGTCCAGCCATCACACCGCTGGCTCCCGCCTCACAGGCAACTCGCACCTGCTTCAAAAAAGTATCATAAGAAACACCGGCGGACAATAATACCCAGGGGACCTCACTTGTATCCGTCAACTCTTCACATGCATCGCGCCAGACATTCTCATCCGGTTCGATGCTCACATCCACAGGAAATTCCGCTTTGAGAATGTCAGCACCCAACGGAACCAAACGACGTGCGGTTTCAATTACGACCTTACGTCTTTGTTCGGGCGGCAAAGGCCCATTCGAACCGTCAGAAGCGCACGATAAAGGCTCAAGGAAAAAGGGGATGTCATATCGCGCGCAATCCTGTGCAACTTTCTGAACAAGCGTTTCACGTTCCTTTGCTTCCGGGCCCTCTGGATGATAGTAAAGCAACATTTTCGCGCCCGACGCTCCCATACGAACAGTCTTTTCGACCGACCAGCTCTCAACCAGACTTGTCGTACGATTTAAAGGGTCGCCGGTCGAGCCGGTATCCAAAGCAACAATCAATCCTGTCGTACCGGGCATCGAGCCATCCGCCACGCATTGCCCGGCAGCCGTTTCCGGGTCCAAAAGAATTGCTGATGTAGCCGGTGCCAACTGCCGCACAATGTCTCTTTTAAGGGCGGTTAACGCTTCATTTGTCTTGCCCTGAGGTGATTCTTTTCCCAGTGAAAGACGAAGCGGACCCCGATGATCAATTGCCACGACGTAAAAAGTACCTTTCGGTCCGGCGGTCTGCTGCAACCTCCGCCATTTACCAATAGTCATTGCCATATTCTAAACACGACTTTTGCAAAACTTCAGTTAAAAGTAAAATCGCTCCAGCTTGCTATTTTTTTCCCATTCCTTGCGAGCTTTTTGAACGCTTTCCATCTCGCTTACCTCAGCCACCGGCACATCCCACCAGCTTTCATAGCCGGGCACACCTACATAACGGTCATTCCGGACATAAATCACCGTGGTCCGATCGGTTTTCTTGGACTCTTTGAACGCTTCAACAAAATCATCATAGCTCTTGCACTCAAAAACGTGAGCACCCAATGCACGGGCATTCATGGCAAGATTTACAGGAAGTGCTTCAACCTCATCTGATGCATCATCAGGAAGCTTGTTATTGATGGGAAAAGCATAACGTGTGCCGAATCCTTCCTGGCCCAACGAACGGCTGAGCCCGCCGATGCTGTTAAAGCCCTGGTTGTCCATTAGAACAATAGTAAGTTTATACCCTTCCTGTATGGAAGTGACAATTTCATTGCACAGCATCAGGTAACTGCCGTCGCCCACCATAACAATCACTTCCCGCTCCGGAGCCGCCATTTTGATTCCCAGCCCACCGGCAATTTCATAACCCATGCAGCTATATCCGTATTCAAGATGGAAATTCTTCGAATGCCGGGTACGCCACAATTTATGCAGGTCACCGGGCATACTACCTGCCGCATTTATCATTACCGCGTCAGGTTCGCTCAATTCATTGACTACGCCAATTAATTCACCCTGACTTGGCAGTGGCTGATTACGAATCGCGTAAATTCGATCCACCTCTTCCTGCCATTCCTTATGCAGCTGCTGAGCTTTTTGCTGATAGTTTTTCTCGATGTGGTAACCTTCCAGCAATCCTATTAGCTCCTCAAGAGTTACACGCGCATCCGCCAGTAACGGCAAAGCAGAATGCTTATACGCATCAAATTCAGCAACGTTAATATTGACGAAACGAACATCAGGATTCTGAAAGGCGGTCTTGCTCGCTGTAGTAAAATCGCTATAGCGTGTTCCAATACCAATAACCAGGTCCGCCTGGCGTGCTATACGGTTTGCGGCAAAGTTCCCCGTTACACCTATCGCCCCCAGATTCAGCTTATTATCATAAAGCAAACTGCCCTTGCCCGCCATCGTTACCCCTACCGGAATACCCGTCTTCTCAACAAACTGCTTGAGAGCGTCTTGGGCATCGCTGTAAATAACCCCACCTCCGGCTATAATCAACGGACATTTGGAATCGCGTATCCACCGGGCCGCTTCTGTCAGGGCTGTGCTGTCCGGCCGATTACGTGGAATGTGCCAGATGCGTTTATTAAAAAATTCAACCGGATAATCATGTGCTTCCGTCTGGGTATCCTCAGGAAGTGAAAGAGTAACCGCCCCCGTATCAGCCGGGCTGGTAAGCACACGCATGGCCTCAGGCAATGCCGTTAATATCTGGTCGGCCCGGTTGATGCGGTCCCAGTATCGACTCACCGGCTTAAAGCAGTCACTTACTGATATATCCTGGGTAATTTCCGATTCCAGCTGCTGCAGAACCGGCGCCACATTGCGACGCGCGAATATATCACCCGGCAGCAGCAGCACCGGAAGATGATTAGTCGTCGCCACCGCCGCTCCGGTAATCATATTTGTCGCTCCCGGGCCGATTGATGAAAGACAGGCAAACGTCCCCATCCGATTTTTCATCTTGGCATAAGCAGCCGAGGCATGTACCATTGCCTGCTCATTACGGGTCTGGTAATAGCGAAACTCCGGATATTGCTGCAACGCCTGCCCTATCCCGGATACACAACCATGACCAAAAATACCGAAGCACCCCGCAAAAAAAAGTTGTTCCTTACCATCACGTTCTACATACTGCTTGGTGAGGTATTTAATCAACGCTTGCGCCATTGTTAAACGAACAGTTTTAGCACTCATGACAAAACCTCCAAAAGCTATGCCTTATCAAAAACTCACTCAAACTTAGTATCCAACACCAGAAGTCGGAAGCCAGATTTCAGTCCACAGGATGCCTTACGGCAAAGCAAGTTCTGTCCTCTGTTTTCTGTCTTCTGTTTTTATTACTATTCAAGCCCCCCATAATCCTCGACAAAGGCCATTACCTCTTCATAGGTAGGCATAAAATTGGCACAACCATGTTTGGTAACAACAATCGCCCCACACGCATTACCCATACGTCCGGATTTGAACCACCCCCATCCTTTGACATACCCATAAAGAAATCCGGCGGCAAAGGCATCTCCAGCCCCTAAAATATTTGTCACTTCCACTGGGAATCCCGGTGCATCGATTTGCTCAATTTTACCCTGTTGATCTACCAGATGAACACAAACACCCTGACTGCCTTTCTTTTGCAGCAGTGCCCGCCAACGGCGGGTTTTGCAAGACCCAGCGTTGCTGGGCGGCCCCATCGAAAGCATATTGCGAATCGCCTTATCCACATCTCCCCGAACCTGTGTGTCCGAGACCGAATCTGTAAGCTCGATATGACTGACATCCGTTAACATTGCGGCATTTATCTCATCTTCTGTTCCAATCACAATGTCCGCCAGCCGAATCGCCGAACGTACCACCACGCCAAACGCCCTTGGGTCATGCCACTGGTCGGGACGAAAATCTATATCAAGAACAACTTTTGTCCCCGCTTGGCGGGCCAGCTCAGCGGCAAATAATGTCGCACTGCGACTCGGCTCCAGGGACAAATTTGTGCCGGCAAACTGAAATACTTTGCTGCTGGAAACCGGCGCTTTAAGAACATCATCTATCGTCAATGCAATATCAGCACAATTATCACGATAATAAACCAAAGGAAAACTATCCGGCGGTTCTATACCCAGAACCACCGCGCTGGATCGCTTGCCGGGCTTGCGGGAGATAAAACGTGTCTCCACTCCCTCTTTTTGCAGAAATTTCAGAATAAAATCCCCGACCGGGTCCTCACCAAGCCCTGTCAATAAAGCAGTCTTTAGCCCCAGCCTTCGTCCTCCTACGCTGATATTCGTCGGCGAACCTCCAACATACGCAGCAAAACTCGTAATATCGACAAATGGCGAACCAATATCATTACTGTAAAGATCGATTGATGAGCGTCCCATGTGAAGCGTGTCGTATATCCGTTCAGTTTCACTCATATAATACTCCAGTAAAAAACAACTTCAACGTAACACGGAGCAAATTAATACAATGGAAGCCGATTGTCTTTCTGCTTGTAAGTATCTTTAATCCAGGTGTATTTCGGGTCATCCTGATTAGCGAGCGTCTGGGCACTGCCTGCCAATACATTCAAATAGTAAGTCGTATATCCCGGGGCGCTCACCACGGGATGATAACCTTCCGGCACCAGAACAGCACAGTTATTTTCCGCCCGAACCA
>JBDRTM010000522.1:0-8827 GCA_043824065.1 Planctomycetota bacterium
CAGTTCGACCAGAACGCCGAGGAAGAGTATTGGTACTATTTTCCGCAAGGTCCGGCAAAACCCATGATGCTGCGGGCAAAGTCTGGTGCGGTCGGTGACAAGTCGTACTGGCAGATACTGCAAAACGACCGCGCAAATTACCACTATCACGACAATAATGTCCATATTAACAACTACCGCATGTGGGCCAGAGACCTTAGCGTGCTAACGTTCCCCACGGACAACCCTAAATTGACCGATTTTCTCAGTCAAGTCGAGCCAAGCACGAAGGTTATGAAGCATATAGCGGCCAAAGGTAGAGGGCTGCTGCTTATTGCCGCCCGAAGCAAAGACAGCAATCGGTCGTGGGCTGTCCGTCATTACAACGTCTTGGACGAGGATTACTTTCAGTCTGACTGGCCGGCCACAGCCAAGGTCTTTGATAACCGTGATGCTATGCATAAACGCGGCTGGACTTACTTTCGAGTCAGTGGTAAAGTAAACGGCCAGAACGTTTTTGGGACGGGAAGAATACCATTTGTTTACGCTGCCAGTGAACAATACAGCCCCTGGCTGAAACTGCAGGTGGGTTCCCTGATGATAGTTGATACCTACAATGATGCTTATCTGGACCGTTTACCATCTGAACAGCTCGGAGCATACGCCAGCGGCAGCTTCTTCAAGGGGCTAACCAGACCTTGGATGGGACTTCATACAATCGATACGGTGCGCCGCGACGCGGCTGAACAGCGTATTTCGTTTGAGACAAGGCATACGCCCGGCAGCCGCTTTGCCCAGGTGGAGCTAATCTATAAAGGTTTCAGACTAATCTACAACATCGACCTGGAAATGGACGTCATTGACGAAATTACATTCTCCACCGACCAAGGCAAAAAGGGGAATCTGAAGTTCTCATATCTTCAGTCCATTGAAGGAGCTGGAGATAGTGAGGACTTTAGACCTCCAAGACCAAGACGACGCAGGGCCTCTAAGAACAGCCCGGATCTGTTATGGCTCGTGCAGCTGGTGGAAGGTTCACTTGGGTAAACCAGTGGGAGTGTAGGCACACAAGGTTATCCCGAACCAAGGAGGACGGCATTAATGGACAGGATGTATTATATCTGGTCCAACAGGGGCAAAGTAAATGAAACTGCTAAGAAGAGGTTGGGTTTTTTGGACTACTGCTATTTTTTTAGTGAGCGCAGTAGTTTGCCTGGCCCCCAGTCGGGTTGAAGCTGATTGGACCTACGAATATCGGGAAGACTTCAGCACTAACAGCGTGGAAAGAGACAGCTTCCTCCACTCGGTTTTTTGGCCCCAAGGGGCCTTTCCTCCTCCCCAAACGCATCTGTACTATCTTGATACGGGACCGCAGCGAGAATTAGGCTTCGGAGACTACAACAATGACCCAGCCCTTCTGGGTTATTGCTTCCCAGTCGGCTCGGTCCCGGCGCAGAGGGCAATTAGCGGATACTTGCAGTTTGACGTACGGTTCCCGGACAGCACCGACATGGTGTCAGGCTCTTTAGAATACTCGCTCTCGGACGATGGTGTCATTTGGTCATCAGCACGGCAGCTGGGGCCGGGAAGCCATTACATCACGCTCGAGTCGGTCAGGGGCACCTGTTACATCAAATTCCGGGGAATCGAGGTCCTGATTGATAATATCGAAGTGCGTTTGAGCTCGTCCCCTGCTACGATTCACGTCCCGAGCGACTTTACCACAATCCAGGAAGCGATCGATTCTGCAGCTCACGGCGACATCGTGGAGGTCTCTGCAGGTACCTACACAGGCGATGGCAATTGGGATATCGACTTTCGGGGCAAGGCAATCACGGTGCGCAGTGAGGCTGGACCAAGTCGTACGACTATCGAATGTTCAGGCCACGAGGGCCACAGAGGCTTCTACTTCCACCGAGGAGAAGGACCGAGCTCTGTCCTGCGCGGGTTCACGATCATCGGAGCTGTTGTGCCGGGCTCCGAGATTCCACCGGACTCTGGGAGCTGGAGCTCAAGTCCTACACATCCGGTCGGTGGTGGCATATACTGTGAGTTCAGCAGTCCAAGCATCATTGACTGTGCAATTAAACAGTGTTCAACGGAGCTGGGAGGTGGGATCGGCTCTGTTGGCGGTGCACCGGCAATCATTGACTGTACTATCGAAAATTGCAATGCCGGAGGTCTCGGACCAGCCGAATCCGGTGGATATGGGGCCGGCATCGGCTTGATCAGAGGTTCCGACGCCAAGATCGTCAATTGTACAATCAACAGGAACGTAGGGTATTATAACAGTCAAGGGGCGGGTGTATATTGTTGGCAAAGCGGAGCTCTGTTAGCGAATAGCGATATTTCCTTTAACAATGCACAGGGAAATATCGAGGGCGGCGGTATCTACTGCGGAGGGTCTTCTACAAACGTCGTATTGGAGCGATGTATCATCTCCAACAACACTGCCGAGGCCGGCGGCGGCATCTTCGCGAGTTCGCCTGCCTATGTACGCCTGACAAATTGCACGATTGCCGACAACAGCCTGTCAAGTCCCCAGATGTCACTTGGGGGAGGCATTCACTCGGTTGGCAGCAACATTGTCATCAGGAACAGTATTGTGTGGTATAATGATGGCAAAGCCGTTTTGCTCAATAACCCGGCCTCGAACAATCCCGTCCTCTATTCAAATATCGAGGGATATTATTCAGGACAAGGCAACATCGATACAAATCCTCTATTCGCATCAGCAGCAGGAACTGACTATCACCTTCGGTCAGTCTTAGGCCGCTATTACCGTGGCCAATGGGTCACAGACCAAGATAATAGCCCTTGTATAGATGCCGGTGACCCCCAGGACCCGGTTGGCTCAGAGCCCTTCCCAAATGGCAATCGTATCAACATGGGTGCATATGGCGGAACCCCTGAGGCAAGCAAAAGTATCGGGCCTCTTATCTTTCACGTTGATGGAGCTAATGGCAGGGACTATAACACGGGCCTGAGCAGGGCCGAGGCGTTTGCAACCATCCAAAGGGCGGTGGACGAGGCCATTGACGGTGATACTGTCATGGTCTGGCCGGGGGTCTATCGAGAAGAAGTCACGTTCGACCGCAAGGCCGTCACGCTCCAGAGCGCAGACGATGCAGCCGTGATTGAGGCTCCGACCGGTTACGCGTTTTCCTTTTTCGGCGCCGAGAGCTCAATGGCCGTTTTACGCAACTTGGTTATCGCCAATTGCCTCGACGCAGCTATCTACTGTGTTAGCGCCGAGCCTACGCTGATTAATTTGACTATAGCTAATAACACGTATGGGATTTATACTGGAGGTGGAGCTAATCCCAACATAACCAACTGCATCCTTTGGAACAACCAATTTGGCGACCTATTCGGCGACCTAATCTACCAGCCCCGTATTAGCTACAGTTGTCTCCAACAACAACTGGCCCCCATTTTTATGGAAGAGGGCAATATCAGCAAAGACCCCTTGTTTGCCGATCCTGGAAATGGCGACTACCATTTGCAGTCCGAATACGGCAGATATTTGCCAAAGAATATGTGGGTAACGGACTCACAAACAAGTCCTTGTATCGATAGTGGTGATCGCAGCATGCACATCGGACGTGAGCAGAAGCCTCACGGCGGTAGATTGAACATGGGTGCTTATGGTGGAACGCCCTATGCGAGCAAGAGCGGCCCGTCATGGTAATTATCGATCGTAATGGTCGATTATCTTAAATCTTTTTGAATTAAGGGTTTAGCGTTGCCAGCAGAGCAGCGACTAAGCAATAGCAGACGGGCAAACTCTCGCAGTCAGCAGGAACCTGCTCACAAACCTGCAGTATATAGAATCCCGACCGCTAAAAAATTTTTGCACATCCGATAAAAATAGCAATTTTTTGGGTTGACATGGGAGTGAATGTCGAGTATAATGATGGAAATTTGTTAGATGCGCAGAAATTGTGCAAATAGAATGGTCTGAGCACGGTTGGAGGATAGAGAAATCCGCGCCCAATACAGACACATGAAGGTAGGCAATGTAACCAAGCGGGGCTTTACGCTGATCGAACTGCTTGTTGTTATTTCCATCATCTCCCTAATAATGGGTATTACGCTGCCGGTATTCAGTCGGGTGCGGCGTCAGGCCCGGACGATGCTGAGCATGAGTAACCAGAGGCAGATCGCGTCCGCAATGAATCTCTATGCCTCAGACCACAATGAAAGATACCCCGAATCGGTTGCCACTATAGGATTTGGTAATACCTGGAACTGGTCGGACTCAACCAGGTTAACCGGTAACAGACGCCGTAGCCCACAACTACACCGGGCCATGAGCGAATACCTGCGGAGATACATACCCGATGCGAGTATTATGTATTGCCCAAATGTGCCGCATAAATACGAGTATTTGCAGAAGGCGTGGGATGCTGGCAACAATTGGGACAATCCCAATACCTCTTTTCCAGCCGACCCAGTTGGTGGTACATATTGTTTCTATTGGAACTATAGAGGATTTCTTGGCGGACGCAGGGTCGTTTTCAAAGGACCGCAAGGTCCGGCAAGTAGTGGAAGATACAGCAAGTTGCTTGTGAGCGACTATTTTGGCTATGACCACTGGAGAAATCCCTACTCGTTCGGCAGCTGCGAACCATTCGATGGAGCTGATATTACTCCCGAAACATGGCTCCTTTCATCCTTTTGGTCCCGCAAGAGCGATGCTGATGATTTTCCTGTAATCAAGCTGCGGGCAGGATACACCGATGGACACGTTGAGACCTATTCGGCCTCGAACCTCGTACCTATGAAGGTTTCCATTACTGCCGATGGTACTGTCCCATACCCTGATGGCGTGGGTCCTGGCGTATTTTTCCTGCCGAGAAATGCTCTCCACTGAGCCAGGGCCTTGAAGGGAATCGTTACCCCATATCTGACCCAGAGTACAAACCAAATTGTAACTTTTGTGTTGTCGGCCCCGGCCCATATCAAATCGTGTGCTGAGAAGCCAATATGCTGGCGAATGAATGACCACGTCTATGATATATTCGCTCGTAAATGAATCCACATTTATCTTATTTACATATCATATCATTAAAAAAGTAATGTCTCATTCTCCCCGCCTTCCGCCGACAGTAGCTGAGCTCAAGAAACAACCTGTTGAACATAAGTTCTATTAAACTGAAATTTAATGGGCGTTATGTGAGATTTTGCGGGCCGGTCTAACCGGATTATCTCATTATCATAAACTGATTGATTCAAAACCGCTGCTTATAATTTTTTAGTACATTCTTTTCTTTTGGAATTGCGTTAAAATACTGATTTAAGGCTGGAGAAAATCGCGTCAAATTTAGATTTTTTGCATTGTAATACGGCTTTAATTTTGTTATAATGCTTCGTTTGGATTAAGTAGGAGGTTGTTCTTATCGCAAGATTTTTTATTAACACGGCAGAGATAAAAGCTTCTTATCTGACGGGAAATAGCCAAACCTGACAAAAGGAGAATGAAAATGAGTAGCGAAACAAATCTAAACGCAGCACAAAATAATCATATTTTCACAGGAAAGGGCGGAAAAATGTATAAGAAAATTTCATTTGTGTTGGCAGCGGCATTGGTCGTGAACTTGTTCGGTATGGTAGCCACGACACAGGCGGTCGAGGTCCCTGATGTAGTGGGTTCGCACCAGAATGACGCGGTGGGAACGATTCGGTCGGTTGACCTTGAGGTTAACATTACGTATTCCTACAGTGCCACTGTTCCAAATCTATATGTAATCAGTCAGAGCCCTGCAGGAGGTACATTGCTTTGTACTTGTTCTGCAGTGAACTTGACCATATCTCGTGGTCCGCCCGGCCCCCCGACGGTCGAGGTCCCTGATGTAGTGGGTATGAGCGAGACTGAAGCGGAATCAACGGTGTCTTCTGCCGGTCTCGGGGTTTCGTACACATACCAGTCCAGTGATACTGTCGCGGAGGGATATGTAATCAGTCAGAATCCCTCAGGGGGAACAATGGTAGCTGAAGGTTCGGATGTAACCTTGACCATTTCTTCTGGCCCCTCACCTGATGCCGAGGATGTCATGGTCCCTGATGTAGTGGGTTGGGCCGAGACGGAGGCCGGGTCAGAGATTAACTCTGCCGGTTTTGACGTTTGGTACGCATACGAGTACAGTGATACTGTCGAAGAGGGATATGTAATCAGTCAGAATCCCTCAGGGGGAACATCGGTTTCTGAAGGTTATTCGGTGCTTTTGACCATATCTCTTGGCCCGGAGCCGGGTGACGGCCCGCCCGTTCCGGTTCCGCCAGGGGCAGGTTGTCTGTTGGCGCACTGGAAGCTGGACGATGGTTCCGGTACTACTGCTATTGATTCTTCAGGCAATGGCTTCGATATAACGCTGGATAATACCACATGGGAAGATGGGGTGTTCGACGGTGCGGTGCACTTCCACGGTGTGGGCTATGGAGACGTTTGGGATTTTAATTACGGTGAGAACGCTATCACGGTATGCGCCTGGGTGTGGCACGATGAGTTCAGATTTGGTAAAATCGAGCAATACGTAATGGTGGGACAGTCAGTCGCGGTGATTCGCAAGGAGTATGATGGTCGATTACACTTCTACATCGGTACGGACGGCAATCTCCGGCACCTATGGGTCAACGATGTCCTAACGGGAGGCCAGTGGCACCATATTGCAGGCACCTGGGATGGGCTCACGCAGCGCCTGTATATCGATGGCGTGGAAATTGCCAGCCAAACACCCGGAGGTGTTTTAGGCAACACTATTTATGTAATGATAAGTTCTACTATGGACGAACCCTTTAATGGGATGCTGGACGATGTTCGCATCTACAGCTGCGGGCTGAGTGAGAGCGAGATTAGGGCTGTGATGGCTGGAGCAGGGACCATAGTTCCGTCGGAGAGTAAAGATATCGGCACCACAAGGGGCAGCGACATATACGAGGATGGAGTCTATACCATCGTGGCTAACGGCTTCGATATCTGGGACAACCGGGATGAATTTCGCTATGTTTACGCCGTCGCAACCGGCGACTTTGAGATTTCTGCGCGCGTACTGAGTCTGGAAAACACGAACGGTTGGGCAAAGGCAGGTGTGATGGTGCGGGAGACGCTTGAGGCCGGAGCTCGGCACGCATTTATGTGCGTTACGCCCCAAGATGGGGAAGGGCGTTTTGCCTTTCAGTGTCGGTCGATGGGAACAAATGAAAGGACAACTTCCCTCCATACTATTCAAGGTCAAGTGTTCTATCCGATCAACACCTGGGTGAAAATCAGACGGCAAGGGAGCACCTTTACAAGCTTTATTTCTGAAGACGGTATCGCGTGGGAGGAGTTTCCCGGCACGTACCTTCTGACGGGTAGTCACGAAGGTTCTAACCCCGTGACTATCGACATGCCTGAGACGGTCTACGTCGGCCTGGCGGTCACATCGCACTCGGTGGGAACCTTGTGCCCGGCTGAGTTTGACAACGTGGTAATCCGGACGAACGGGGGGACAGACCCCCTGTCCGAGGCGTTGGACGCGTCTTTGAGTTTCACCACGGGCGGCAGTGCGGATTGGTTCAGCCAGAGCACGACGTCCTACTACAATGGGGATGCGGCACAGAGCGGAGATATCTCTCACAATCAGGAGTCGTGGATGCAGGCGACGGTGAGCGGGACAGGAACGGTGAAGTTCTACTGGAAGGTATCGTCTGAGGAAGATTTTGACTTCCTGGAGTTTTACATCGACGGCTCGCTGCAGGAAAAGATCAGCGGTTCGGTCAACTGGGAACGGAAGACGTATACGATCAGTACTTCGGGTTCACACACGCTGGAATGGCGATACGTGAAGGATGGAGACGGGAACGTAGGCAGCGACTGCGGCTGGGTGGACAAGGTGGAGTGGGTAAGTACTCCTTAACCTTCACCTCCCCCCGATTTGTACTATCCTAAATTAGCTTGGCATTTCGTCACAGGAGACTTTGATGGTGGTGATAGAGCGGTGCTTAGGGATTGTGCTATCTCTGAAGTACGCTGGTTTGGAACTTACAGAAGTTTCTGGTGCGGTGAAGTTACCTGCGCCGATGCTTAAACCGGCGCCTTTTGCTAAGTATCTTTCGTCCATTCTTTGTTCTCGTTCGAGATCTGAAGCCGCTTGTTCGTGACTTCTTTATCTTGCTCTTACGATGATTCTCCATAGTATCTCGAACACCATCAAAGGTAATAACTTTATAAGGTTTCTGACCTCGTTAGATTGCCGTTCAAATGGTCTGCCTGGCGGACGGAAATAACTAAGGCTGTGAGTGAAAATCACTCACAGCCTTAGTTTGCGTAAATCAGGTATTCCACAAAGTGACTGTGGACAGTTCTCAAGCCAATCGCCAGTGAAAGTGGCCAGGTCTGCGAGGTTAATTACCCCATCGCCGTTAAAATCCTCGCATGCCGTGTAGCTTGTCTTCGGGGTGAAGTAGTAATCTTCCGTCTCACCATACTCGTATCCCGTCTGTGGGCCGGAACCGCCATTGCCTTTGGTCCCGGGATTACTGCCGCCCTTCCAGGGCCGCTCGGAAAGAGTAATCCTCATCCATATCTCCTTGCGACCACTCTTCGGATGATTGGACAAGAACGCCGGTGTGGTGATCTGATGTAATCCGGCTGCCAGATTGTAAAGATACTGATTCTGCACTGCCCACTCTGAGACAAGACCCTTGGGACAGTTAAGAGTTGAGTATGTGCTGCTGTCGTCGTCCCAGTCGCCATCACGGTTCCAGTCACACCAGACATTGACCCAAAGGCCGGTACCTGGGTTGATAACGTTGACAAAATAGTCAAATGTGGTCCAGCGACAATGTGCCATATTGAGCGGGA
>JBDRTM010000523.1:0-2639 GCA_043824065.1 Planctomycetota bacterium
CGGTTCGCCCTATTCCATGATACAGTACACAAGACCGCCGTTTTTCAGATAGGAAATGTTGGATTAGGGGATCACCTGGATGCAGAATGGATATAACGCTTTAAACCTGAAAGATTAACAGCGATTGGCGGATATCGCTGAAGCTTATGCCTAATTGTAATTACTTTGTGTCTGAAATCCATTCGGAAGAGGTAACCGATGTCTACAAGAAAAAGCCGAGGTGAGTACGAAGATGAATTCACGAAGGCCATCATCAAATTCGAGAAAGAGGAGTTAGGCCGTGGCCCAGATGTTGCGCGCACTTACTTTCTGGGAGACATGATCCTCATCCGCCTGCGCGGCGTCCTGACACACGCCGAGTCAATGCTGGCAGAGGAACGCGAAGGGCAGGCGCTGATTAAAGAGGTGCGCCGCCAGTTGCATGAAATCTCGCGGCCCCTTATTGAACAAATCGTAAAGGAAATCCTGGGATTTGAGGTGATCAGCCTGCATACCGATATGAGCGTAAAAACAGGTGAGAGGATTATTGTATTGGTTATTGATGGGAACCTGGACGAATTATTTGATTAATTCCCCGATCTCGGCGCATTGATGCATTGATGAAGTGCGGAATTATAGTGATAACTTTAACCTATTTCAGCTTTTCCTTTTATCTCGGTCTGTCGGTCGTATCAAACAGAGAAGAACTCACCACAAATATCTGGCAACATGGCCCAGATCATCTAGATAATCGTCATTGCCTGAACGCGGAAAAGACACGATAATTTTCTACGGAAGTCAAATTTAAACTAACGTCGTTGCTGCGGCAGGTTAGGCAAAGAGCGGTCTTTCTATTACAAGAAAGTAGGTTGCAAAACAAGCCGGCGTTGACTCTCGTATTGTGGGAGACGCGTCGGTTTTTATATCGAATATTGACCACAGGGATTAGTACTACTTTGTTAGATACAGTAGCGCCAGCAAGCCAAGGACGGTAGAATACCATCAGATCTTCAATAGATCGGAGGAGAGATGGTAGTTCTCAAGGCGGGTCCGGAGCCGCTGGATGATCTGGCAGGGTTCCTTGAACCTTTTAGCAGCTTGGTTCGGCGTGCGGAAAGCCGACATGCGTTGGAACGCTATACCACAGGCCTGCTTTCGGACCTTAGGCGCAAGACGGCCTCGGACATCGGGCGAGCGGTGGCGGGGACCAATTCACAATGTCTGCAGGAGTTTCTGACCCGCACGGACTGGGATTCCAAGGCGATGGACCGGCTCAGGGTCCGGCATATGCTGGAGCAGGCGACTGTAAGCGAAGGGGTACAGATCATCGACGACACCGGGTTTGCCAAGAAAGGTGCCCATTCGGTCGGGGTGGATCGGCAGTACTTGGGAACACTGGGGCGGATCGACAATGGTCAGGTACTGGTGACCTCTCATTATGTGGATTGGGTCTTCGACTGGCCGATAATGGGCAGGCTCTACCTGCCGAAGAGCTGGGCAACCGACCAGGCACGGCGGGAGAAGGTAAAGATTCCGGAGGAGATCGCCTTTCGGACCAAAGGGCAGATCGCCCTGGAACTCATTGATGAGGGTCTCCACACTGGAATCCCAACGCGGGCGATTGTGGCCGATGCTGGCTACGGCGACCAACCCTCTTTGTTGGATGGTTTGCAGGACCGGAAACTGCCCTATCTTGTGGGGGTAGCCTCGACAGTTCGGTTCCGCTTGGCGGATACGGTCGAACAGGATCCGGGCGACGGGCCGCCCCCAGCCTACCTGGGCCTCGGTCGACCGCCAAGAGCGTTGCGCATGCAGGACCGGATCCCGGCTGAGGGAACCGCGACCATCCTGGCAGCGCTGCCTGAGGAAGGCTGGAAGAGCGTTGCCTGGAGAGAAGGAACGAAGGGCGCCCTGGCCAAAGAGTTTGTTCGGGTGCCGGTCTACCGTACAGGGTCGCGGGGTGCGCACGTGCCCTGCAAGGGTTGGCTGGTGGGCGAGCGACCTCTGCCCGGCCGCCGAGGCGACTCCAAGTATTACTTCGCCTGGGGACTGGACAGCCTGGCGCTCGAAGAACTGGTGGATCTCGCCCATCTGCGGTGGGTAATCGAGCGTTTCTACCAGGATGCCAAAGGCGAGCTTGGCTTGGACGATTATGAAGGCCGTCTCTGGACGGGATTTCACCGTCATGTCGCCTTGGTCATGCTTGCCCACTCGTATCTGACACTCCAACAAACCTACGGGCCGGAGGTCACAGGCCAGGAGGAGACAAAACGTGCCCACAGTGGAGAGCAGCAACACACCTCGCCCCCGCGCAAGCGGGCTTTTCCCCCCACAGGGCCGGAAGAGCCTGGCCGCACTAAGAAGGGTGGTCATCGATGAGTTCTTCCTGCAGGTCATCGAGACCGCCATTCGCTCGCGTGATGGTCCCATCTAACTAACAAAGTAGTACTAGCAGGACTGGTAGTAGGATAATAAGCAATTTCTTCATCGTAGCCCCTCCCCTGAATTGTTGGAAGCCGAAAAAAACTTCTGTAGTTGGGCATTCGGTAACAGCATGGGCAGTCGTGTAGCCCCGACATTCAATTGTTCAGATAAGCACGAATATCATACAGGAATATCCGATTAGCTCGAATTGCACAAACAATCACCCCCAACCTGAG
>JBDRTM010000524.1:0-3832 GCA_043824065.1 Planctomycetota bacterium
ATTCTTTCCCTTCGACTCCGCTCAGGGCTAAGGGTTATTTGCGCTCAGAATGACAAATTGTGTTTTGTGAAAATAAAAGTATGGCTACGGATGTGTTGATTCTAAATACGGGGGTGGCGGATTTAAGGAGGCCGGATTTTACATTTGCCGACAAGCTGGTTGGCAAGGGTGGACTGGCCAAGTGTAAAACCGAAGATATGCCGAATTATTCGCAAGAGCAGTTGAAAAAATGGATAGAGCAGGGTTTTGCAACGGCAGGCGGGCCCGGCAACACAGCTCCTCTGATTGCGAAAACCGGCTTAAAGGTTGCCGTTGGAGTGAACCTCGGAAAGGGCGATTATGACGGCCTTGATGCCCAGGGCAGATTTTTCCACGATGTGATGACTGCGAACGGCATCGATATGTCACCAACTCACATACATCCCGATTTGCAGACAGGGACAACCTTTATTCATAGCACCTCCGGCGAAGACAGGGGCGGTATTGCGTACTTTCCCAACGCCAACGATGATTTTGATTTTGATATATTCAAAGGGGCCGTTGAAAAATTAAAACCCAGTATAGTCTATTATATGTATTCCGGTCTGTCCGACAGGGGCGATGCCAATGGGGGCCGAGATTTAGCTGGGTTTATTAAATGGTGTCGCAGTAATGGCGCTGTTACGATTGTTGACAGCCATACCTTAACAGGCAATCCCGGTGAGCTGATTAAAGCCGGTAAGCCGGTAGGAGAGTACCGGTTTTTAGAGCCGCTTTTACCTGAGGTTGATTTGTTCTTTACTTCCTGCGATGAGGCAAAGCTGACTGAAAATACGCTTGCGGCCGGGCGCCAGTGGGGCCGGTTTACAGAGCATGAAAACAACCTGCACCTTCTTGACTTTTTGACCGAAAGATTCTGGCGAAAAGCCTGTCCCGAGCGCAGCCGAGGGGATAACAGAACAAAGCTGTTTGGCGTTACCGTCAGTGATGGAGCCTACGAGAAGCACATTTGCCCGGATGGTCGCCTCGGCGGGCCGAACAAAATCGAATCGTGGTTTATGGGAGGTGAGGTAGTTGACCTCGTTGGGGCGGGGGACGCATTCAGAGCGGGACTCATTACATATATCGGGCGCAATCTGGACCGGTTCAGGGACGGCTTTATAGATTTTGCCGAAGCGGTGCAGATGGGCAATCTGTTCGCATCACTTTATATAAAAGCGCCGCTTGACGACAGGTACGGCAATATCAAAACTTATGATAAAATGTTGAAAGTAGTCCGCAGCGATGTGGCTTATCCAAGTTTTGAGGCATTGCGAAATGCTTTGAATTAAGCGGAGTAATAAACAAGAAAGGAAGTACAAATGGCCACGAAGAACACTGGATTTAACTGGCCCCTTGGGGGCTGGCAGGACAAAGTTAACAATTACGCCCAAATCGGAGGCATTGAAACCTCTGTTTTGGATAACGGCTTAGGTAAAGGAACCCAAATCGCCTGGGTGAATACCGGGGCCGGTCTTCGATATAAGGTGGTTATCGACAGAGGGCTGGATATCGTCGATGCCTTTTATAATCAGTACAGTCTTGCCTGGCTCAGCCACGCGGGTGTAACAGCTCCACGTCCCGATGCCAACCGAGGACTGGAATGGCTTTATTCTTTTGGCGGCGGTTTGTTGACAACGTGCGGGTTGACTCACGTTGGCGGGCCTGAAACCGACGAGTTCGGTGAGCGTGGTTTGCACGGGCGCATCAGCAATCTCCCGGCTCAAGTAGAATCAATTGTGCAGCCGAACCTGGCAGCGGGAAAACTTCAAATGAGCATTACGGCGGTGGTAAAACAATCCCGCGTGTTCGGGCCGAATCTGGAGCTGAGACGTACCATATCGAGCACCCTCGGTGAGCCGACTGTTCGGGTTCACGATGTCGTTACGAATCTCGGCAATACGCCGGCGCCTCATATGATATTGTATCACTGCAACTACGGCTGGCCGCTGGTTGATGAGGGGACAGAGATTGTATGTAACGGCAAATGGGCCTCGCGTGGAATGGATATGGACAACGCGGTGTTCAATAGCAGACGCAATTTCAGAAAATGCTCCAAGCCGCTCGAAAGTCACAGAGGCGGCGGTGAAGGCTGCGCTTTTATCGATGTAGCTGCTGATAAAAAGGGGATTTGCACAGCCGGTCTTTACAATCGAGGACTCGGCCTTGCGCTTGTTTTGAAATATAAGAAAAGACAATTACCCTGGCTTAGCAACTGGCAGCACTGGGGTCCCGGCGAATACGTTACCGCTCTGGAGCCGGGAACGAACCCGCCAATCGGTCAGAGCAAAGCCAGAGAGCAGAAAAAACTAATTCACATCGCGCCGGGCAAAAGCAAAACCTACGACCTTGAAATGACAATCTTAACTGATAAAGAGAAAATCAAACGCTTCTTAAAGGCCGCAGGTCAATAATTATGACAGAGCATATATTTACCGGTTTTGGATTCGGGCCGATCCAGGGCGGTCTGTTTGCCAAGGAGGCATTTCAAAGCGGCAATTTTACAAGGATAGTTGCAGCAGAGATTGACGCCCGGTTAGTCGATGCAGTCAGGGCCAACAACGGCAGCTACTACGTCAATGTGGCCAAGGCCGACGGCATCGAAGAGCTGAAGATTGACAATGTCGAATTGCTCAACCCCAACGTTACAGCAGATAAGCAAATTCTTCTTGAAGTTTTGGCACAGTCCACGGAAATAACTACCTGCCTGCCTTCTGTAAATTTCTATGAATCGGGCGGTGCCAACAGCGTTGCCTCATTGATAGCTGATGGTTTGAAAAACAGCACAGCAAAAGCAAAAATAGTTTATACGGCGGAAAACAATAACCACGCAGCGGAAATATTGGAAAAAGCCGTTGTCCATAAAATTGGTGCCCTATCCGAAAAGCCAGTGCAGTTTCTCAATACTGTAATCGGCAAAATGAGCAGAGTCGTTACCGAACCGGCTGAGATAGCAGAGTTAAAACTGAGGACCATAACACCGGGTATTAACAGGGCTTTTCTGGTGGAACAGTTCAATCGAATCCTTGTAAACCGAACACAGATTCCTGATTTTAGGCCTGGAATTAAAGTCTTTATTGAAAAAGACGACCTGTTGGCTTTCGAGGAGGCAAAACTTTACGGCCATAACGCCATACATTCGCTGCTTGGTTTCATTGCCGCCGTCAAGGGCTATGTGAAGATGACCGAGCTCAAAGACGACCAAGAGATTATGCAAATCGGCAGAGCCGCTTTTTTACAAGAGTGCGGAGTAGCTCTTATAAAAAAGCATGCTGACCTTGGTGATGGACTTTTCAGCGAAGCAGGATTTAGAGTCTCTGCCGAGGACCTGCTTGAACGAATGACCAATCCTTATCTGGGAGATACGGTTGTTAGGGTTGTTCGCGATGCAGTGCGCAAACTCGGAGTGAACGGACGCATATTTGGAACTATGCAACTGGCGCTGGAATATGGTATCGAGCCAACGAATATGGCTTTAGGAGCTATGGCAGGTATAGCCGTACTGCTGGAAAAAGCGGACGAAAATAATCTGCCCGGCGATTTGCGGTTCGGTGATTGGCGTAAATTAAATGACTCAAAAATAGAAAAAATTATCAACTGGCTTTGGGCCGGCCAGACATCCAAATACACCGACCAACTTATTAAGTATGTCCAAAACCAGCGAAAACCTCTAACAACTTTAATAAAAGAATAATCAGTTTGCCTGGGTGCATCTGTATCTTATAGGTAAGAAATTATTTTGCCTTAAAAGCTCGGCTAATGAAGAAGTAGATTCCCGCCCATACGGCTTCGCTCAGGGCAGGCTTTGCCCGGG
>JBDRTM010000525.1:0-5528 GCA_043824065.1 Planctomycetota bacterium
GGCACCGGGTTCTCAAATAGAATACACGGTCCAGGCCAAAACTATCGAAGAAAACGTCAGCAGCTTTATTGGTTTTGGCTTATCAGAGGGTGAGCGAATTGTGGAAGCGCGGTTCGGCTTAAGGCATTTTAACTTAGCCGATGAGGATTCAGCGATGGCTGCGGTCGATGCCAAAGTAATTGAAAATATGAAAAAACGATGGAAGATATTATTCTGTAACACAGAGGACAATTTAAACAAATTCTAAATTCTAATATTCAAATTTTCAAAACCAAATGTTTTAGTCATTTGAATTTTGGTCATTAGATATTGTTTAGAATTTAGGATTTAGATATTAGTATTTATTCTAATTGGAGGTAAAAAGTATGGCAATGAGTCGGGACGAAATTATGCAGCAGGTTCAGGAAGTTCTGGTTGATGCTTTGGGCGTTGACGACGATGAAGTTACGACTGAAGCGACCTTGATGGGAGATTTGGGAGCTGAAAGCATTGATTTTTTAGACATTGTGTTTCGATTGGAGAAAGTATTCGGAATAAAAATCCCACGGGAAGAGCTGTTTCCCGCTGAGAATCTGATGACCAATTCCGAATTTGTCCATAACGGCAAATTGACCGAAAAAGGACTGGCCGAACTGCGAGAGAAGATGCCGCATACCGACATAACGGCCTTCGAGAGCGATCCTGATATTAACAAATTAGCCGACCTGTTCACCGTCAATGCGATTGTAAATTACGTTGAAGGCAAAATGAGTTCGTAGTTCATAGTTCATAGTTCGTAGTTCGTAGACTATGAATTTATAACTATGAACTATGAACAATGAACTATAAAAAAAATGCGTTGGATTTGGATAGACAAATTTGTTGAGTTTCAAAGCGGCCGGCATGCCGTAGCGCTCAAGAATGTAACGCTTGCTGAAGAGCATTTGCACGACCATTTTCCCGGTTTTCCCGTTATGCCCGAATGCTTAATGATTGAAGCAATGGCGCAGACGGCGGGGATACTCGTCGGCGAGGCAAAAAATTTTCAGGAAAAAGTCATCCTTGCGAAGATAAAAAAAGCCGTCTTTTTTGACTATGTAAGACCGGGCGATACGATAAAATTAGATGCCAAAATTGAATCCATCATCTCCGAAGCGGCAAGCACAAGCGGCAAGATTACCTGTGAGGATAAGTTAATTGCCGAGATAGATTTGATGTTCAGCCATATTGACCAGAATCTCGCAGGCAAAGAATTCCCGGAGGAAAACTTCGTGTTTGATACAGGTACATCAGTATTCGAATCACTTTTGAGGGATGTGCTTTCATCCGGCGCCAACGCTTCCGATTCGGAGCAAGACCGATGAATTCGGCCCGCGTAGTAATAACCGGACTTGGTGCGATAACCCCGCTCGGATTGACCGTCAGTGAAACGTGGGCCGGCCTCTGCTCCGGTACGTGTGGGATAGGTAAAATTACAGCGTTTGACCCTGTGGGCTTTAGCTGCAAATTAGCCGGCCAGGTCCCCGATTATAAAATACAAAAATATGTGCTGAAGACCTATCGCAAAGCCGTCAAGCTGATGTCCAGGGACATCGAGCTGGCGGTTATTGCCGCAAACGAAGCTTTTGTACACGCCGGCCTTATTACAAGGGGTATCGACCCGGAAAACGTCAATGTCAATCCAGAGCGTGTGGCAATCAATCTGGGTGCCGGTCTTATAAGCTGCGACCTGGTTGAGCTGGCCCCCGCGGTGGCGGCAAGCATTACCGATGGCAGGTTTGACATTCACAAGTGGGGCAAGGAAGGCCTTGAGCAGGTAACGCCTTTATGGCTGTTGAAATACCTGCCCAATATGCTCGCCTGCCATATCGGCATCATTCACGATATTCAGGGGCCGAGCAACTCCATCACCTGTGCCGAAACATCTGCGCATTTAGCGATAGCTGAGGCAGCGCAGATTATCGCCCGCGGTGACAGTGACATTGCTCTGGCCGGCGGCGCTGAGGCAAAGGTCAATCCGATAGTTATGATTCGCCAGTGCCTGCTTAAAAGAGCTACCCACCAAAACAACGACGAGCCGGCTTCCGCCTGCAGGCCATTTGACGCCGACGCCAAAGGCTCGGTTTTTGGTGAAGCCGCCGGTGTAGTGATACTGGAAAGTCTGGAAAATGCCGAAAGGCGTGGTGCAAAGATTTTCGCTGAAGTGGCTGGAATCGGCCACAGCAATAGTATAAATCCCGCGTATGAACATATTGAGCCTGATGGCAAAGGCATTGAGATAGCAATAAAAAAGGCAATAGCCGATGCACAGATAGAGCCGGGAGATTTAGACCTCATTATCCCCCACGGGACGGGAATACCTGCTGATGATTTGGCTGAAGCAAAAGCAATCCAGGTTGCTCTCGGCGAAGCGGCGACAAAAACTGCCGTTTGGCCGACCAAAAGTATGTTAAGTAACACCGGCGCTGCAAGCGGAGCAGTTGATGTCATCGCCGCAGTTTGCGCAATGGCTGACGGTAAAATACCCGCGGCGAAAAACTGTAACAGAAGAGCCGACGGTTGTAACTTGAATATTGCTAATATGATGCAGGAAAAAAAGATTCGTTATGCACTGTCCTGCAGCTACACTTACGGCGGACAAACAGCAGCAGTGGTACTTAAACAACTAAATTGAATATTCAATATCGAACAAGGAATTATGAATGAAGAAGTAAAAGAATCGAATTGAGATGCCCAAAGAAGAGGATAAAGACAAAAAGTATAACCTTGAGAAGCGTTTGATTGATTTCGCAGTTCGTGTTATAAACGTAGTTGAAGCATTACCTAATACACGTGCGGGAAATCATATAGCAGGCCAGTTAGTACGATGTGGGACATCTCCTGCGCCTAATTATGGCGAGGCACAAAGTGCTGAATCCCGCAATGATTTTATTCATAAAATTAAAATAGTCCTTAAAGAACTGCGTGAGACAAAAGTATGGCTAAAGATTATCCAACTCAAAAGCTTATTGAAGTCCACGAGAGAAATAGAATTGCTGATAGCTGAATGCGATGAGTTAATTTCAATTTTTGTGACAAGTGTAAGAACAGCCGAAAAAAACAAACGCAGAAAGAGAGAATAGAGAATATTTTTTACTTCGACATTCGATATTCCTTGTTGAATATTCATTATTCTAAATGGCATATGAAAGGTATCTCAAGGGTCTACTAAATGGCTGAACGAGTCGTAATAACCGGTATGGGCATCGTTTGTCCTTTAGGCAACGATGTGGAAACGCTCTGGCAGGCGATATTAGCGGGCAAGAGCGGAGTGGCCAAAACCACCATTTTCGATGCCTCGACCTTCCCTACCACGTTCGATGCCGAGGTCAAAGATTACGACTTCGCAGAATACACAAACAATCCGCAGTTACACAAACACGGTAATCGGGGCTCCGGCTTTGTCATGGGCGCCACGGTTCAGGCCTGCAGAAAGGCCGGGATTGATGTTGAAACCGCTGAGCCGACCGACGGAATAGACCGAAACAGATTAGGGATTTATTTAGGTGCAGGTGAAGGCTCTGTTGACAATGATGTATTTTTCGCAGCAATCGTTGAGGGATGGAACGCAGACAAAAACGAAATGGACTGGGGCCGGTGGGCCCAGGTCGCTTTCGGCAGAATGGACCCGATGTGCGAGCTTGAGCAGGAGCCGAATATGCCCGCTGCTCATATCGCAGTGCTCACGGGCGCTCGCGGTCCGACAAGAAGCTGCCTCACCGCCTGTGCAGCCAGCACTCAGGCCGTTGGCGAGGCAATGATGCTAATCCGCAAAGGTGATGCTGACATAATGATTGCAGGCGGTGCCCATTCAATGATACACCCCTTGGGCCTTATGGGCTTTAATCGTCTCACCGCCCTATCGACAAGAAATGACAGCCCCGAAACGGCATCAAGACCCTTCACAGCATCCAGAGACGGATTCATCCTTGGTGAAGGTGCAGCGATACTCATTCTCGAATCCTTAAGTTCAGCGAAAAAAAGAGGCGTGGAAATTTTAGCTGAGGTTGTCGGCTACGGCAGCAGCTCCGACGCATTCAGAATTACCGATATGCACGAGCAAGGCAGAGGCGCAATACAGGCGATGACAGCGGCACTTTCCGACGCTGGTATTAGCTATAAGGACGTTGATTACATAAACACCCACGGCACAAGCACAACGGAAAACGACTCAGTAGAGACCAAAGCCATCAAGGCGGTTTTCAAAGAAGAGGCGAAAAACACCCCTGCCAGCAGTGTCAAGAGTATGCTTGGTCATCTAATCGGGGCAGCCGGTGCAGCCGAGTTGATTACCTGTGTCCTGGCCATACGAGACAATATACTACCGCCCACAATGAATCTGATAGACCCTGACCCCGAGCTTGATTTGGATTATGTGCCCAATAAGCCGCGGAAATGTCAGGTTGACGTGGCAATGAATGAGTCCTTCGGATTCGGCGGACAGAATAACGTTGTAATCGTAAAGCGTTTCTCGTAATCCCTAACCTGTGAACCGAGATACGAGTTACGGGCGACGAGCCACGAGCGATGAAATATGATTGACGCCGTCTCAACGGCACAGTACACTTCACGAAATGTCACAGCCGGACGTTCCGGCTTGGTAATTAGAAGGATAACGGCAAACAGTGTTATGCAAAATTGAGGTTAGGCATATATTATTTAAGAAAATCAGGTTTTTGATTTTGTTAAATAATCAAATAGACGCATGCTGGTCAATATTTTATTGTTTGAAAAGAAGAAATTAAAAGACAATTTCTTCTTTTCAAAGTATGCCTAACCTCGATTTTGCAGAAGACTTCAACAATAAAGTAAAAAGGAGAGAAAATATGAAAAAGTCAGTTATTCTAAACCTGAGTCTGGCTGTTCTTGTAGCAATCCTGGTCTGTGGCTGCCAGACCGCAGGGCCTTCCGACGAGCAGCTCGTCAGCACCACAATGGCCGACTGGAAAGCATCTCTGATAGCAGAGGATTTAGATAAGCTAATGACTGTCTATTCTATGAACTACGTCTCCACCAGGGGAACCGGCAAGGACTCGATCCGCGAGTTTATGACCGGAGCCTTCGAAAGTGACTTTATGGACAACGTCGAGATCAATATCGAAGACGCCGAAATCATAATTGAAGGTGACAAGGCTGCATACGGTCCTGTTGAATTCGTTTCCGATAAAGGCACGTTCACGCTCGAATACAAACTCCAGAAAGAAGAAGAGGCCTGGCTCATTGTAGGCTCAACACGCCTGGAACAATAACCGTGAAAAAAGCGAATATCAGGATACCAGGAAATCAGGATGCAGGGTATCAGGGAATCAGAATACCAGGAGAAGCCGGTAGCGGGTTTTGAAAAGCTCTGGGTATGGCAGAAAGCACATGAACTCATGCAGTGGAACGTTATGAAGAAGTTATTCGAGGTATCAATGGTTATATCCGATACATTAGAGAAAAGAAAGGTGCAAAAAGGTAAAATTACCCTGATACCCTGTTATCCTGGTGCCCACAACCTGATACCCTGT
>JBDRTM010000526.1:0-2270 GCA_043824065.1 Planctomycetota bacterium
TGAGGTTCATCCCCTCGAATCAGAGTACATGTCACAGGCATTTTGACAAGCTACCGTCAAATACTCCGTCAATCCAATCAAGTTGTGGTAAATATGCTCCATGTTCTTGGCAACTTCCGGAAGACCTACGAGAAAATGGTCTGGGAAGAACAGGTTGCCTTCCTTGTCTACCGGATATCTGAAGGCCTCGGATTTCTGGTCGAAGCTGCCCAGGTCCAAGATAAGGTCTTTCGTCCGCTTATCAAACGGTTTTTCATCTAAGCCCAAAGGCCTCTTTAAAAGTTCTAAGTTCCGCTCAGCTACCTCAAGCAAAGTCACCAAGTTATGAGTTGCGATGTTGAACTGGGGCAGTTCTATCCGCTCCATCTCTGCTATCCGTTCGGTCAACACAACAACTTCCTTCAACGTCAACTCTACATGGTGGCGAAACAAGAACAAAATCGGATAGGCATCATAGTCCGCGAAATTGCTGCTGTCAAGTATAGGCTGAAGCAACCTCTGAGCGGCTTCATAGTAAGCCAAAGCGTATATGCCATAGTTCTCTATTCCCCAGTTGAATACGGCATTCACTCCTTCCTCGTTAAAGCCTAAGAAGGAATGAGACCCTTTTGCTTGTCTCTGACCTTCGTATGTCATGCTCTCAACTAGATACGGAATTGGTCTGACACGGCCCCTGCATCGAATTCCAACTCCTCTCCACGATTTTTATTCTACGCTGATGGTGCTTTGGCATCAAGAGAGAAAGCCAAAGAGAAGAACGAACTTCCCGCTGTCTTCTTTGACTCTTGTCCTTGGCTTGTGGCATTCCCTTTTGTACTCTCCACACAATCTAACGCTGGTAAGTACCCGTGAGCTGACCCTGAGCAAGAATGTGCCCCTTCATGGCGTCAAGAAGCTGTTTCTTAGATGCCCCAGGCTTTAACTCTAAGGGCTTGTCCAGTGCGTAAACTGCAAAGCGATAGCGGTGTGCGGGGCCACGTGGTGGGCAAGGTCCACCATAAGCAATCCTGCCAAAGTCATTTTTCCCCTGTAAAGCGCCATTCTGAAGCCGTTCTTGAGCTGGGACACCTTCTCCAAGTTGTCGGACGTTACCTGGGATGTTGAACAGAACCCAATGTGTAAACACGCCGCCAGGAGCATCTGGGTCATCAACTATTAGAGCAAACGCTTGAGTTTTCTGCGGTGGCTCACCCCATGCAAGCGGAGGAGATATATCCTGTCCATCACAAGTGTATTTGACCGGTATCTTGTCCCCTTGTTTGAAAGCAGTGCTGGATAATGGTAATGTCATCTCAACCTCCTTCTGTGGCGCTGGTGCTTGTCTGGCGCACGCTACCACAGTGGACGAAAATAGCGTCAATACGGCAAGTAATAAGGCTACCTCCTTACTGACAGCCGATCCTATCGGGTCTTGAAGATCACGAACTATACCTGGTACGAACTTGAATAGCAATCCTTTTCTCCAAGAGCCATGTTTGTCAGCGTCGATATGAGCATTCTATATCCGCCGTGGCTTTCCGTCAATCGGCTGCAGTCTCAAAGGTGCTCGCCAGAAATTGAACATAACGCCCTTTTGTTCACCAATACCAGCAATAAATCAGTTAGCTTCTCCACATGCATGCATTTCATGTAACGACCGGTGGAATTTGCGAGCCAATCTGCTACCGGCGCAATACAGTGTCTATAAGTCGAATCCATTTATGAAAACTGGTCGATCGCTTATCGTCACATTGTCTCTTAGAGGTTTGATATATAAATGCATTGCGGTATCTATGTGCACAAATCCCTTCAGGCTGTTCAATAGCGGGTGCTCCCTCTCGCAGAGGCAAAACATCTGCTGGATGCCCTTGGTGCGGATTTCGGTGAAATCGGCCACCGGTTTCGCTCCAAACCGGCCACCTTCTCGGCCAAATCGGCCACCCCTGCTGGGGATGGCGGAGCAGTGCCGAGTCTAAGTCAGTTTAGCTCAACTTAATGTCATCTGCAAGGTTTCCTCCTTTCGCACTGTTTTGATCTGCTGCCGGGCCGGTGTTAGTGGTCCCCCTCTCGTTCTTACGCATGGAATCGCCTCTCAGCTCTATTTTGTAGGCATTGTGGAGCAGCCGGTCGCATATGGCGTCCGCCAGGGTAGGGTCGCCGATATTGGGATGCCAGTCACCGATGGGGCACTGGCTGGTGATGACGGTGGCACCCACCTGGTAGCGGTCTTCCACGATCTCCAGCAGGTCCCGCCGCTCCCAGTCGGCGGGTGGAGTGAGCAGGAAGTCGTC
>JBDRTM010000527.1:0-2270 GCA_043824065.1 Planctomycetota bacterium
GCCTTCTACATCCTGCGGTCTCCATGTAAGCTGGATCCAGATTCGTTTTTCAGGGTTTGGCTCATCGAAGTTATCCACGAGTACATCGATAGCGCCTGAAAGCTCCCAGACGCCATAGCCGATCCAAATTTCTTCCGGATACTCCAGATCCGGATCGTAATCGTACCCATAAAAGTATGGACTGTCTTCTTCAAGCCATCCCATACCTTCACCCGGTGTTACGATTAGTCCGGTATCTGGAAGGAAATCGCCCCAGTCAGGAGCCATTGGGCCCGGGTTATTTGTGTCAAATTCCCAGGCTTGACAGGTGGTGTTGGGGCCGTCTGCCCATTCAGGACAATAGAGGTCTGCGGCCAGAACATTACCGACAGTCAGCAGTACGCTTGCACATACTAAACAAATTGTAATTAACTTTTTCATAACTTCTTTCCTTTCACTATTTGTTAATATTATTTATTAACACTTTTTCTTCGAAGCAGACTTAAGGCGCCAAGACTGAGAAGTCCGATTGTCGTCGGCTCAGGAATCGGCAAGATTGTCATAGTTGAACTGGCGGTAAAACCGGTATCGAAGTCGCTGATGGTATTTGGGCTAACAGAAAAAGAAATATCAACCATACTGCCGGTCGTCGCACCAAAACTCGCATTCAGCATTCCGCCAGGATTAACATTGAAAGAACCTTTGCCTGCGAAGATTCCGAAACCATCGAAAACCTCAACCAGATTAAAAGACACGATAGTGCCCGTCAGCATAGGGTTGTTGCTGAAGTCCAAATATTCGAATGTCCCGCCGATAAAATTCCCGCTGGCTATGCCCCCAGGTAATGATGCGTGGCTTTCCAGATGTGTGCTAAGGCTGAAGTAGCCGCCGGTTTCAGTAGTTATGATATCTGACGTGTCTTGGACATCGATTCCGGTATGACCGTTCATGGTCAGGAGGCCGGTATCGATTGAAAACGCCGTACCAACAGTCGTCGCGGTTATCGACTTTATAGTTCCCGCCTGAGTCGTCGAACCCGCTATTACAAGCGCCACGACAAAGACAGGTAAAATTTTCCTTATCATTTCTTGCCTCACTTTCTAATAATAAGGTTATTTTTAACGCTTTAAAAACGCGCGCAAACCAAAACTGTTATAGACCGCATAATCGAATCAGATAAAATTTGGTAATCAGGTTTTCAAACAGCACAAAGCTCGAAAAGCGCACAAAGTATGCGCACAAAGCTTTAGTGTTTTCTCCTAATCAGTGGTTAAATGCAGAAAAACGCGCGAAAACCAACTGTTTCCAGTACGCGTTTTCTACTCCTGCCTAATATGTTTTCTCCAACCCCTATTATGATGCGAATTATATCAGAGACAATAGTGTTTGTCAACAAAAAAACAAATACTTTTTTAAAAAGTTTTTACCGCAAAATTAATTATAGGATGTTAGGCGCTATGGCGGATAAATTTGCTGTGTTTTCTCTTCTTCAAAAGGGCAAGAGCGCCAACTGTCAGCAGGGCAATTGTTGCCGGCTCAGGAACGGGTTCATAGGTGTAAAGAACGGTTACAAAGCCAAATGTGCTCGGAGGAGGGCTGGATTGATTCTCAATATAGTCAGGACCGCTGCAGGAGGCTCTCTGGGTTACAGAGAAGTTTATATTGTATGTGCCTGTGCCTGATCCTGTAAAACCGCTCCAAAAGGCGTTTCCTATAGAACCGGATGTAGTGCTGTTTTCGATTCCGCCGTTGTAGAACATTCCATCAGGACCGGTTGGGTCATAGTCTCCGGTGTCATCGTCGACATCAGCCGCCAAATTAAAAACCCCGCTGTGATATGCTGCTGCCTGAGCAGGAATGTCCTGTGAAGAAGAATCTTTCAGGATTACATCAGTAGCACCTATTATGGTGGCATTTGCACCAAATTCGAATGTGCCGGATACGGGGCTGGTATTGTCATTGTCGAGTATAAAATATCCGCCGCTTGCCTGTAAGGTAAGTGAAATATCGATGGATTGTAAAACCAGGGTCCCGCCGTAGTTATCAAACCGATTAAAGGTCAAAGACCCGCTCATACTGGGTGTGCCGCTGAAATACTTCGTTTGTGGAATTGTGAAGGCAGAGACCTGTAGGGCTGATACGGAAAGAGTCGCAGCAAATAGGACGTAAAATCTCTTTGCCTTTTTGCACCTCACTTCTTTAAAGAGTCTTTTTGTTATCGCTTTAAATTCGCGCTCAGAATCTCTGACGTAAAACAACTTCTCTTGTGATAACCCCCTCCAATAAGGCTG
>JBDRTM010000528.1:0-3190 GCA_043824065.1 Planctomycetota bacterium
TCCTCCACAGTAGCCTTACGTTTCGCATCCTCTGCCAAACTCGTTGATACAAATGCACCCATCAGAATGACGGCCGCTGCGATTGATCTGACAATGGTTGTCTTCTTCATGTCTCTTACCCTTTCTCTGCTGCCGAACGACAAGCGTCACCGACTCTCCTGAAGCGGAGCGGAAGGAGAGTTCGGTGGACGCACTTGTTAGACGTTATTGTCTCCTTCCAGTAACGCCCCAGAGCAAGAGCTTAAACGGATCTGGCCGGGTCTTCCGAAGATCGACCCAAGTAAACTGTCGTAAGAACAGGGGCAAGTCCGGGATGTCTTTGCAGTCCGGCAGTATGAGTGGAATGACAGGGCAACCACGTCTGACGAACTCGCCGAGGAAGGCCCTGATCTCGACGTTTTGCCATGGGCCGGTGCCTGACTGACCAACTGCGACCACCACGGATTTGATCGACGCAATCTGTCGTTCAAGCTCGTCCTGCCACGGACGACCAGGAGGGAGCTGTTCTTCGTCAAGCCAAGTGACGACGCCGCTGTCCTTCAGGCGAGTGTTCAGTTCGCGAATTGCATCCTTGTCATGGCTATTGTGACATAGAAACGTGTCGATTTGTTTGCCGGATTGCGCGCTAGTCCCCCAGTAATCGAGGATGCTTTGTCCGCTCCTCGAAGCGAGACAAACGTGGTATAGGACTGCTTCAATCGTTTTAAAAATCTGCGTCTCTTCCTCAGGTCTCTTTTTCGAGTCAAAGTCCCGGCGACATTTAGGACAGATAAAAGCCGATCGCATCCCGATATCGACTCCAGTCTTAACCCGCAAGAAGTCGTTGAGGCAGCCAGTGTTTTCGTCGTGACTTTCGCCGACATGGATCGAGTCGCAGAGCAATTGCGCAGTAAAATACACGAGTCCATTAATGATCGGGAGCGAGGTCAAGTGTTCCCAACCTGAAAAGGAGATAATGCCGATCCGGTGTGGAAAGTCATAAAAGTAGTTGTTGTCGTATGCCTTGGTTGTAGCAATAAGGGCAAGATCACGCCCCTCTAGAGTAATGTCGTCTGGTAGTTCAAACTCATTGTAGGTATCGGGATCGCGGATTGTCCGGCCGGGAATCTGCGCAACGCCGGTGCCTGCTCGAAACTGAACTCCTCCAGAGATCTCGTTAAGGCCGCGTGTCAATGCAGCGAAGTCGATGTCTATCGTCCGATCTCCGTAATACGTTATTTTCATGAAGTTCCTCCGCGCTTGTTCTGGACGTCTAACGATAAAGCTAAGCTGCGAGCAAAGCGAGTCAGCTTCAGCGATTGGTTAGGCATTTAACGGTAACTGTCTCCTATTTCCTTAATTTTATTCGGCTTCCAATATGATTTCCCCGACATCTACTACTTGTTTGTCAGATTTAATTTCAAAAATTCTAGGATTCTTATTGCTATCTTTAATAACACTTTCAAGCCCGCCAGGTACACTTTTTATTGCATATAGTCCCTTAGGAAGGCGTTCTACCTGAAACTTACCATTGGCATCGGTTTTAGCTATAGGGAACTTACCTTCTATTACAAAATATTGTAATTCTACTTCATTAGTGTTAAGTTTCTTTTCTACTTTTATAACAAGTACCTCGAAACCTTCAATTGGCTTGTTTGTCTTTTTGTTTAATATCATTCCTTTAATTACTGATGATCCTGGCTCTACCTCATCCGTATGGTTAGTCTTAGTATTAGATTCCTTCGAATTACGAATCTTCTCCAATGCCTCTCCTGCAGCCTTGCGAACATCACGATTGGGATCGTTAGCAAAAAGTTCTTTCAACCTCTTGACTACTCGCTCATCCCCAATTTCGCCCAAAGCCTCCGCTGCTCCAGACCTGAGCCAGGTATCTTTTTGGTCCAAAGCGGCAATTAGCTGTGTCAGCATGTGATCTTTAGAATACTTAAGCTGCGAATACACCACTGCCGTTTCTTTAGAGAACCGCGCTCTTTGGTTCATCGTCCCCCGCATACGACCTTTGCCTGTCTGCGAGACCATGATTGTATCTTGCATTTTCTCAGATAAATCGGCCAATATTTTTTCATCAGTCATGATTGATATTTCACCGTAATTATGAGGGAAGGTTGTTGAACCTTTATTTATCACTACTATCAGGGGCACAGAAAGTGTTCGCTCTATCCTGATCTCCATTTTCTCTTCGTCCTCTGATCCGGTGAAAGATACAGAGAGCAGTCCTGCTTCCAGCGCCTCCTTTATCTCTACGTAGTCAAATTCTCTAAAAGTGACAACAAGTTCCTCCTGAACCAAATTAGCATATATCCATCCTGTCTTCTCATCAAAAAGTTTTACCTGGTACCAGTCACCACTTTTACTTATTAGTTTCAATTTATCTCCTTTGGATACCTTGGTTACAATAGGGTATTGTATTTCCGGGCCTGATCTAATATTGGCTGTAGAAGCTTGCACAACGATTTCGCTTAGATCTTCTTGTGATGATTGCGGTTTTAATTTTTCCTTAATCTGAGGCAAGATTACTGTTTTTCCATCAAGCATAGTAACAGTAGCCTTATCAAATTCTTTGTTTGATATAGGTTTAGCAGAATAATTACCGCCAATTACTTTATGCAAGGTTATAGTGAGTTCGGAATACTCTGTTGCAGTCTGTGTTACAGTGAATGGTTCACCTTTGGAATAGGTATAACTCTCAGGTTTAGTGCCGTATCGGACAAGAATATAGTATTCTCCGGCATTAACATTAACTGTGCGGCTTTTACTACTTGACACTTCTATAATCTGGTCTGTTGGCCCCATTAGTTTTACTACAGCAAATTCACCTGACTGATTGTCAAAGGTAATAGCGTTTAGATAGTCTTGAGCATAGATGTTTTGTGGGTTTGCCCATAAACTTATGAACAAAATCACCATTAGAAAGTTTAAATTAGATTTTGTTTGCATGGCTTTTTCCTCCTTCATTTTTTAAAGTCTAACAGTGCAATAAACGGAAAGTTGTCCGTCATATCACCCCATATAGGTGGACGAAATTTCCGCTTATTGTGCTATTAAGCGTGAAATATGGAAAATTTACCCGGTTACTGTCCGCTTATTGCATTTTTTCTTGTTTGTTTCCACATATTGTGATATTATGTAACAGTATATGGAAAGTCAAAAGAAAAATAAACCGAAATTCCACCCGAATCCCGGCCTCAAG
>JBDRTM010000529.1:0-13184 GCA_043824065.1 Planctomycetota bacterium
CTGCGGGTGGCTACTCGGTTGCTGTTCGGCTGCGCAATTTTTTATATTCCAAAGAATGGCTGAAAGTGCATCGTGCTGATGCAGCGGTGATAAGCATCGGCAATATAACTACCGGCGGGACAGGTAAGACGCCGCTTGTAATCTGGCTGTGCAAAGAGATAATTTCAGATTTCAAATTTCAGATTTCAAATTCTCAGTGTGCGATACTTACACGCGGCTACAAGGCAACTAAAAACTCAAAACTCAAAACTCAAAACTATTCAGATGAGCCGGCGATTCTTGCCGAAAGCTGCCCGGAGGTCAAAGTGATTGTCAATCCGGACCGTGTTGCAGGGGCGGCGGAAGCTGTCAGTAAGTTCGGGGCAAACACGCTGATTATGGACGATGGATTTCAACATCGGCGATTAGTTAGAGACCTGGACATCATAGCAATTGATGCAACAAGACCGTTCGGCTACGGCAAAATGCTTCCAGCAGGACTGCTCAGAGAGCCTGTCGCTTCGCTGAAGCGAGCTGATGCTGTTGTTATTACCCGGTGCGACCAAATCGCCGAGACTGAATTGAGCGAAATTGAAAGGAAATTGCAAACAATCAATCCGAATGTGATAATTGCAAGGTCGATACATGCCCCCGCTTATGTAAAATATCCAGAACCTCCAGTCATTCCCTGCAAAACGGGAATCCAGAAAAATAGCGAAACAATGGATTCCTGCCTGCGCAGGAATGACAGCATTAAACATCTAAAGGGCAAAAAAATATATGCCTTTTGCGGGATAGGTAATCCGGACGCTTTTTTGAACACAATCAAACAACTCGGAGCTAATTTAGTCGGCTCAAAAGTCTATAACGACCATCATCACTACACAAACGATTGTTTAGCTGATATTTACGAACAAGCCGGAGGCCTTAAGGCGGACTTGATACTGACCACGCAGAAAGACCGGACAAAGATTATTTCAGATTTCAAATCTCAGATTTCAGATTTTGAATCTTCACTGCCTTTTGCATATATAGGCATTGAGATAAAATTCTTGGCCGGGGAGGACAAATTAAGGGGCTTGATTGAAAAGACGTTAGCAGGTAAAATTCAGCAAAAGTGATTAACGATGCTTTCTTTAAAAGCTAAAAGGGTGTTATTTTTAGTTTGCCCTGGGTTAGTGAAGAGCCCTTTATTTTTGCGGGAAAGAGATTCTTCACTTCGCTGCGCTTCGTTCAGAATGACAATTTTTGAATGTTTTCAACAAAGTAAATAAACAATAACTTATGCTATTATGTACGAAAACCTGCTAAAAACGGTAACGAACCTCGGCTCGCCGAAAGTTTTAGTCGTGGGCGATTTTATGCTCGATGTCTATATCTACGGCGATGCCTTGCGAATCAGTCCGGAGGCGCCTGTGCCGGTACTGAAAGTTACCAAGAACGAATACCGCTGCGGGGGAGCAGGCTCCGTTGCCGCCGATATAGCGGCTTTGGGGGGGACACCTTGTTGTCTGGGTGTTATCGGAGACGACCTGAACAGCGAAATCCTCAAACAAAAGCTGACCGGAATCGGGGCTGATATCACCGGCCTGATAAAAGCAGCAAACCATCCTACTATCAGCAAACAAAGACTCATAGGTCTGGCCCAGCATCTTCATCGGCAGCAGTTAATCAGAATGGATTATGAACCCACAGAGCCGCTCTCGGATGAACTGAATGAGGCGGTTCTGCAGGCTTACAAAGATAAATTAGCACAGGCTGATATTGTTTGCCTGCAGGACTATGACAAGGGTCTGCTTAGTCCGGCGCTCTGTCAAGAAATGATACAATTGGCCGGGCAGGCTGACAAAAAGGTCCTGGTTGACCCTTCACTGACAAGCGATTATTCCAAATACCTCGGTGCCACCGTGATTACGCCGAACCGCAAAGAGACTTCCGCGGCGGTGGGTTTTGAGATAACAAATGCAGAAACCGCAGCCAAGGCGGCAGAAGAGCTTGCAGGGAAATTAAAACTCCAGGCTGTGGTAATCACGCTTGATAAGGAAGGTGCGTATCTTAGGACAGAAGATACAAGCCAAATCATACCCACCAGGGGCCGCAGCGTTTATGATGTTACCGGAGCAGGCGATATGGTTTTGGCGACGCTTGCAATAACTTTAGCTGCCGGTTGTGATTACGAAACCGCTGTACAGCTTTCCAATATAACCGGCGGGATTGAAGTGGAAAAATTCGGCACTGCGACGGTAACCATTGAAGAAATAGCCAATGAGATTGTCAGTCAGAAGCGAGGTACAAGCGGCAAGGTGCGCTCGATTGAGGTTTTGCTCGATGAGCTTACCTGGCATCGCAAGGGGAAAAAGACTATAGTCTTTACGAACGGCTGTTTTGACGTGATACATAGAGGACATATCGAATATCTGGAATTTTGTAAGTCGCAGGGTGATGTGGTTGTCGCCGGACTAAACAGCGACAGCTCGGTAAAGATTATTAAAGGCCCTGCTCGACCAATCAACAATCAACACGACAGGGCCATTGTCTTAGCTGCATTGGAAATGGTCGATTATATTACGCTCTTCGATGAGCCGGACCCGCTTAACTTAATCAAGAAGGTAAAGCCGGACGTGTTAGTGAAGGGCGAAGACTGGGCAGAGAAAGGCGTCGTCGGTCGCGAATTTGTTGAATCCCTGGGCGGCAAGGTCGTTCTTGCACCGTTAGTGGAAGGCAAAAGCTCAACCGAAACAATCGAAAAAATGAAATCACTGGAAACAAAATCCTGATGAATGAGGATATAAGAAAACAGATTATAGAAACCATCGAAACACATAAAAAGATGACTGCTGAACTGCAGAAAAGCGGCATTGAAACAATGGTATCGATCGCCCAGGCTATAACAAGAGCATTAGAGCAAAACGGCACCGTTTATCTCTGCGGCAACGGAGGCTCAGCAGCGGATGCCCAACATATAGCGGGCGAATTGGTGGGTAGATTCAGGAGGGAGCGAAAGGCTTTAGCCGCGGTGGCACTTACGACCGACACTTCCATAATCACATCCATTGCCAATGATTATGCTTATGAGAACGTCTTTTCGCGGCAGGTAGAAGCTCTGGTCAGAGAAGGTGATATTCTGTGGGCTTTTTCGACCAGCGGCAGTTCGGCGAATGTCATTGCAGCCGTTCAGTCAGCAAAGAAAAAAGGTGCTTATGTAATAGCCTTTACAGGTTCAACCGATAGCAATCTCGAACAGATTGCCGATATTTGTTTTTGCGCCGATGCCGAATCAACGGCACGCAGTCAGGAAATTCATCAGCTTGCCTATCATATAATCTGTGACCTTGTGGAACAAAGTTTCGTCAAGAAGTTAAGCTAAGAAGAATTTTTTTATAAATATGTCCGACAAAGCTATATTTTTAGACCGTGACAACACGCTGATTGAAGACCCCGGCTATATCAGCAGTCCCGAACAGGTAAAGCTGCTGGATGGCGTTGCTGAGGCACTTATTGAGCTTAAAGCCCTCGGGTATAAGCTGATTGTCGTTACCAACCAATCGGCTGTGGCACGGGGTATCGTTACCGAGAAAGTCCTTGGCGAAATTCATAACCGCTTAGAGCAATTGTTAGCTGAAAAAAAAGCGTTTTTAGACCGGATTTATTACTGTCCCTATCATCCGGATGGAGCTGTTGCAAAATACCGTAAAGAAAGCGACTTCAGGAAGCCGAATCCGGGAATGCTGCTGAGAGCAGCCGAGGAGATGGATATCGACCTTGGCCAATCCTGGTGCGTTGGGAATAGCATCAGCGACATGAAGGCCGGCTCACGGGCCGGCTGCAAAACTATTTTGATAGACCTGCCTTCACATCAACAACAACTCGAACCAGGCCAGCCCAGGCCGGACTACAAGGCTGTAAATATTAAGGAGACGGTCAATATCATAAAAAAGCATCACCGTTCGTCCGCTGAGGAAGAAGTGCAAACTCACCCGGCCCCCACGGTTCAAACTGAGCCTGTTCGGCAAGCTGCCGAACAAATTCCCGAGACCGTTGAATCGTTTTCGCAAGCTGCCGAACAAATTCCCGAGGCCGTTGAACCGGCTTCGCAAACCACTGAACAGACTCCAGAGGTCGCTGAGCCGGTTTCGCAAACTGAGAAACAACAACTTCAATCTGCACCGGAAGAGCAGCAAACAAAGCTCCCGGAGCAGGACATTGCCGGTGACAAAACCGAATCCAGCACTAATTTCACCAATTCTTTTGAAGTTGAACAAATTAGTGCTGGGCTGAACAGCGTTCTCAAACAACTAAAAAGTATGCAGCGGACGGATATGTTCGGTGAGTTTTCTATAATGAGACTGATGGCCGGCATTATACAAATTCTTGTTCTGTTTTGTTTGTTGATAAGTATATGGTTCCTGATGAGTCCAAACAGGCAGGACAATTCGGTCTTCATTGCACTTGGCTTTGCTATGGTCTTACAGGTTATGTCATTAACTTTCTACATAATGCACGGGCGAAAATAGCGATGTGCAAAGCAAACCCCGAATCACAGATTCCTCACCCCGAATCAAATACCACCGGAGGCGAGATTTTGGTCTGGCTTCCTTCGCCTATGGGTGATGCTGTTCTTTGCACGCCGGCCTTGCGGGCCATTCGCAAACATTTTAAGAGCTGCAAAATTTCGTTTTTAGCCACTGGTGTGGTTCGCGGTGTCTTATCACCAAACAGCTTCAACGACAAATGGTTAGAGCAAAGGAACGAAAATCTGTTTGCAATCGCAAAGAAACTCAAAGAACATCAATTCGCGAATGCAATCCTTTTCAAGAATTCATTTGCCTCGGCATTAGCGGTTTTTTTAGCAGGGATACCATCGCGTATCGGATACGCTCGGGAAGGGCGTGGTCTTTTGCTGACCGACAAGCTTTATCCGCCGAAACTACCCCCCCGCCGTTTTGCATCACTCGCACCCCCGTGCTTTCTTGCGAAAGCAAGAGCGGGGGTAACGCGAGTGCAGGCGCCAAAACGAAGCAGCGGGGGCAAATTCAAACCTGTTTCTGCGATTGACAGTTACCTTGCGATTGCATCATGGTTAGGCTGTGAGACAACCGACAGAAACCTTGAACTGCTTATCGAGGCGCAGGATGAACAGCAGCTTTGTGGCAAATTGCCGCAAGTCTTAAGTCCGGATAGTCCGCTTGTCGTAATTGTCCCGGGTGGGGCTTACGGGCCGAGCAAGTGCTGGGGCAGTATCAGGTTCGCGCAAACGGCCGACTGGCTGATTAGCAACTACAACGCAACGGTTGTTGTATCCGTTGGGCCTGAGACGCTTGAGAAACAAATTGCCCAAGAAATCTGCAATTCAAGCAAGCACAAACTTATCAACTTAGCAGAAATGCCCATAAGCCTCGGTGAATTAAAAGCACTATTTTCCATCGCGGATTTGGTAATAAGCAACGATACAGGTCCACGACATATAGCCATAGCCCTGGGTCGTAAAGTCATCACGCTTTTCGGGCCGAACGACCCGGCCTGGACAGATACCAATTACGAAAATGAGATTCAAATAATCGGTAATGTCCCTTGTGCCCCGTGCAGCAAGCCAAAATGTAAAAAGAGCGAACATCTATGTATGCAGGCAATCACCGTGGAGATGGTTTGCGAGGCTGCAAAAGAGCTGCTCGAAAACAATCGCAAACATACAACAATTCTTAGCCAACAAGAATTTATAGAAACTTCAAAATCGTTTTTTATAGACAGCGATTATAAAACGGCATTCAGTAAATCAGGCTTAACTTCCATCGAGGAGGTCTTTTCTTTTGATGCAGCCGAGAACCTAACCAAAAGCAATCTTGCACAGTTCCGCACTCGCTTGCAATTTGCAATAAATTCGCCGCAGCGGCCATCTTCAACTACAGTATTTATGAAGCGCTATGACCGGCCTCCGGTTTTCGTCCAGCTTAGGAACTGGCTCTCGCAACACAAACGAAGGAGCTGCGCTTTCTGTGAGCTCGAGGCGGCAAGTAAACTAACAGCAGCAGGGATAAACACACCGAAAGTTATCTCTTACGGCGAACAATGGGGCACCTTGTTTGAGACAAGAAGCTTTATAATCACGGAAAAAATCCCGGAAGCCGAAGCCTTAGAACGCAAATTGCCCGACTATTTCGACGGGCCGGCTACAATTGAAAATCTGAAACTGCGAAGAAACTTTATCGTTCAATCGGCAGCCTTTATAAGAAAATTTCACGAGACAAATTATCGCCATCGAGACCTCTACCTTTCGCACATATTCTATAGTGATAACGGTGAATTTTATCTGATTGACTTAGCGCGCGTTTTTGGACCAATCGTCCTTCGGCGGCGATTTCAGATAAAAGATATTGCGCAAGTTTATTATTCGGCGCCGGGCAAGCATTTCTCTAAGACCGACCGGCTGCGGTTTTATATGGCCTATACCGGCCAAAAAAGGCTGACAAAAAAGGATAAAATATTTATTCGTAAAGTAATAAACAAAGCAGAGCGGATGGCACGGCACGATATAAAGCACGGCAGAGTCGTCCCCTTTATAAGTTGACCGGTTATGTTAATATTAGAAGCTTAACTGTTTTTGAATAAAAGCCCTGCGCTAAGCACAGGATTTCTTATTTGCATATAATACAGTAGATGCCTATTATATGGATGTGAATCTTAATTGTTGCCTGTTCAGCCGTAATAGGAGTTTTAGTATGATTTCACCTGAGTTTAAAGAGGTTGTCAAAGCTTGTGCCGAGCAGTTTAAGGTGAAAACAGTTTGGCTTTTTGGCTCTGCCTTGGAAGATGAAAACGAAGCAACAGATATCGATATAGCTGTTGAAGGTTTGGCGCCCGAGAAATTCTTTGAGTTCTATGGCCGATTGTTTTTTGAACTGCCCAAGCCTGTTGACCTGGTGGATTTGTCGCGGGAACCACCGATAGCCGCCATTGTGCGAGAAAAGGGAGTTCGCATTTATGAGCGCGGAAAGTGACTACATCTCCGCAGAAAGCCAGAATGTTCTGCGGACTATTACGCTGATACGGAGTTTGCTTGAAAAAAAGAAACTCACTGATTATGAAGTCATTGCTTTGGGAAAACTTCTGCAAGATGCTCGAGGAAGAGCGACTTCGTGAACTGGCTGAGCCTGTTGTTAAGCTCTGTCGGGATTTTTTGCATAATAATGCATAGACTATGAAGACTAAAACGTTCGACTGCATTCAGATGAAACGTCGCGGCGCAGAATCGGTTCACAAGCAGGATGAACAAGAAAGTCGCAATTATTATTGAACGGGCGAATACGGCGCTTGGGGGGGCGGAACGCTCGGTTTTTGAGCTGACAACTGCGCTGTCCGCACTCGGTCTTGAAACGCACATACTTGCCGCAAAGGGACAGACGGAGACTAAAAATATTCACATCCTATGCGGAGACAGGCCGGGCAGGCGCGTTTGTTACTTTACGTTTGCAAAGGCATTAAGGAAACATTTATCAGAAAATCAGTATTGTCTGATTCACAGCGTTTTACCCTTCGATTTTGCCGATGTCTATCAGCCACGGGGCGGGGCGTATGCGGAGTCTATTTTTCGTAACGCCGCCAGTTACCAAAACAAGCTGCTCGAATCTTATAAGAGGTTTACAGCTTTTACTAATTTTCGCCGGTCCATTCTTCTTCGGGCCGAGCGCAAGCTCGCTCAGCAGCCGGATGGGCCGGTCATCGCCGCACTTTCAGACTACGTTGCAGAACAGTTCAAACAACACTATGGCGCCGACGCCCGGCGGATAGTGGTCATACCCAACGGTGTCAAAACGGATAAGCAAATCAACACAGGCCAGGCTGGCAGACTCCGGACGCAAATATTAGCTGAACTGGGTCTTAAAGAAGCAGATAATCCTGCCCTTTTCTTGTTCGCAGCAAATAATTTCAGATTAAAGGGGCTGAGTGTACTAATAAAAGCGATGGCGGCAGCGGCACGTTACGATACGGAACGCAAAGGTTATTTAATAGTTGCCGGTAACGGCAGAGCACGCAAATACAACCATATTGCAAAAAAACTTAACCTCCACAAAAAGGTCATTTTCTTAGGTCAGATCCAGCACATCCAAAATGCTCTGTCAGTAATTGATGTCGCTGTTTTGCCTACTTTTTATGACCCATCGAGCAGATATATCCTCGAAGCATTAGCAGCAGGCAAGCCGGTGATAACCACGAGGTTCAACGGCGCAACGGATTTATTCGTGAACAACCGACACGGCAAAGTAATCGAATCGCCCGGAGATATATCAGCATTAGCTGAAGCTATTGTTTATTTCACAGATACAAACAATATACAAAAAGCATCACAAGCGATCGCTGAAGACAACATAGAAGAAAAAATCTCCATCCGTCGAGCCGCCAAACAATTGGTTACTATTTATGAATCCATATTGCAAAGGAAAGGTCGAAAATAATGTACCTAATATTTGCACCGGTCATCATAGGAGCGTATTTGCTCGGCTCGATACCGTTTGGGCTTCTCATCGCCAAAGCACACGGTAAAGACCTGCGCTCGATAGGCTCCGGCAATATCGGCGCTACCAACGTGTCGCGGGCGCTCGGCAGGAAATGGGCCTATATTTGCTTTGTGCTCGATGTGCTTAAAGGTATGGTCCCTATGCTCGCTACCTCGATACTCGTTTCTCGATACTCGATTCTCGACGAGCATCGGGCATCCAGCATCGAGTATCAAGTTATGCTCTGGTTATGGCTGGCGGTAGGTTGTGCGGCTATCTTAGGTCATATCTTCCCAATATATGTGAAATTCAAAGGCGGTAAAGGCGTTGCAACCAGTTTTGGCGTGGCACTGGGTCTTTGGCCTTATTATACAATCTGCGCCTCGTTTGCCGTCGCAATATGGGTGGTGGTCGTTTTGATATGGCGGTATGTGTCCTTAGCATCGATTGGGGCTTCTGTTACTTTTCCACTCGTCCTGCTGCTGGCGATAATCCTGAGGCCGGGCTGGGATTTTGTAAATCTGTGGCCGTTGCTCATCGCTGCAACGGCAATACCACTGATGGTTATTATCCGACACAGCGAAAATATAAAAAGACTACTCGCAGGAACGGAAAGCAAAATCTTGAAGCCTTGAACCTCTAAATCGATTAAAACAACCGGCTAAGTGCCGATGGGAATTCTTGCATCCATCGAAAATTCGACTTTTTTCGAACCTTTTTCAAGTGAGAAACGACTATAGTACAAACCGCCTGTAGCCTGCATCGAAGTCGCTCAAGGGATGTTGGCATATCTGCAAATATTAATGATGCCGAACACTATATGGAACAAGATAATCTATCCAACGCAATTTTAGTTCTTAGCTGCCAAAAACGTGATGAGCCGGCTTTTCGAGAGCTGGGGCCGGGCTGTGGGTTATAATCAGGGTCGAGTTCGGTGGGAACCGGTGCATTTTACCGCTTTGCGCCGAAGCAGATGCGCTATGAACGGCATTGTAATCTAAGAACGGTATTCGTCGCCGCCGGTGTTTCCCGTCAGGAGAAACGGCACAGTTTAAGGCTTTAGGTTAACACCTATAACCTTATACCGCAGATGCCGGGACAAGGCAAAGCATTCTCAAAACGGAATTGCCAGTATTCCTGAACTGGTGCTCCTTGCCGCCGGGTACAAAAATCACGTATTCGGCGCTAAACTCATTCTCCTGTCCTTCGCAGACAAAGACACCCTGGCCTTCGATTACAAAAACCTCATGTTCATGAGCGTGAGTATGCAAAGGGGTATGTCCGCCGGGCTGTAATTCAAACATCCTCATTGCAAAATTTTCCGCTCCGTCCTCCTTGGAAATAAGCCATCTTATCTCCACATCTTTTGCACCCTCGACCTCTACTGAACATTTACTGATATTGCTGCTTTTTTCTACTTTCATACCTTGTCCTTTTTATCTATCACTCTGTCATATCCGAATTTGTTAGTGAGAATCTCAGAAACAACTTTCGGATTCGCCTGGCCTTTTGTTTTTTGCATAACCTGACCTAACAAAAAGCCCCTGGCCTTTTTACTTTTTTTGCCGCCGCTGGTTACATCCTCAACCGCTTGTGGATTTTCTGCAAGTACCTGGTCAACTATTGCCTCTAACTCACTCACATCGCTTTTCTGAATCAGATTGAGCTCTTCCGCTAAGACTTCCGGCCCTTTACCGGTCTGGACCATCGCTTCAAATATAGGTACCGAAGAACTGACGCTGATAGTATCGACTTCGATCATTCCAGCTAACTGTGCGAGGCTTTGGGGTCTGAGGCCCAAATCGCCTACGCTGCATCCCTTTTCGTTTGCTATTTTCAGGCCGGTCTGCGTTAGTAAGTTACAAATTCGCTTCGGGTCGGCACCAGTTTTGACTGCTTCGTCGAACAAATCAGATGTCGAGCGTTCGGCTGTTAAAACTCCCGCATCGTAATCACTCAGCCCGTATTCATTGACATAGCGCAATTGTCTTTTAATCGGCAGCTCACATAGACGCCCTCGAATTTCTTGCAGCCATTCTTCTGTCAATTCCACAGGTACAAGGTCCGGCTCAGGAAAATACCGGTAATCGTGGGCCTCTTCTTTTTCTCTTTGCAGAACGGTTACCTCTCTTTCATCGTCCCAGCCGTGCGTAGTTTTATTACCCATTTCCATCACTCGGCCGGTCTCCAAGAATTCATCAAGCTGTCTTTGCTCCTCGTAATCCACACTTCTCTCAAGAGCCCGGAAGCTGTTGAGGTTTTTGATTTCGACGATGGGCGTTTTGTATTCTGTGCCATCTTTGGTGATAATCAAATTGATGTTCGGCTCAAAACGCATGTGGCCTTTTTGCATATCGCCTTGGGAGACGCCCAAGAACCTTACCATTCGCTGCAGCTCCACGGCCAGCGCCCGCACCTCGGCGGCGCTGTTCATATCCGGCTCGGTAACAATCTCCAGCAACGGCGTGCCGGTCCTGTTCAAATCCACCTGCGAGAAATTTCCTGCCGTATGCACGTTCTTTCCCGCATCTTCCTCCAGATGTGCCCTTATTATCCTGATGCTTTTAGTCCGGCCGGACTCAAGTGGTATTTCAATATAGCCGTTTGTACTGAGCGGTAAATCATACTGGCTTATCTGGTAGTTCTTTGGTAAATCAGGGTAGTAATAGCTCTTTCTGTCCCACTTGGTGAATTTTGCTATCTCACAGTTGAGGGCCAGCCCCACAAGAACAGCGTACTCAAACGCCTGCTTATTCATCACCGGCAAAACGCCGGGCATACCAAGACACACCGGACAGACCCTGCTGTTGGGTTTCTGTCCAAATTCCACGGCACAAGCGCAGAACATCTTGCTCTTCGTGCACAATTGCACGTGGATTTCCAGGCCAACTATCACCTTGTGCTGCAACTCAGCCATTTTCCCACTCAATCAAATATAGCCACGAATTAGCACGAATTTAACACTAATTTAAGGCAAACCTATTACAAAATGGCTATATGACAAACCTTTCATATTCGAAGCTCTTCTTTGCAAAATTCAGTATCATAGCTAAACCGACAATTTTGTAAGACAATTCTTTATAAATAATATTTTTGCTATTCGTGCTCATTCGTGAAAATTCGTGGCTAAACAATTGGTGGTTTCTTTTTGTGCCAGTCGGTTTGACTTTCGAACATTCTTGCAATTCGCAGTAACTTGTCCTCGCCGAAGGCAGGGGCAAGTATCTGCAGGCCGATTGGCAGATTATCCTGGTCGAATCCGCAGGGAATGCTGATGCCCGGAACGCCGGCTAAATTGGCGGCTATGGTATAAATATCCGAAAGATACATCGTCAGAGGGTCATCGACCTTTTCACCGACTTTGAAAGCAGTCGTAGGGGAAACAGGCATCATAATACAATCGCATTTCTCAAAGGCGCCGGTAAAATCAGTCCGTATCAAATTCCTAACCTTAAGTGCTTTTAAATAATATGCATCATAATAACCACTCGAAAGGGCATAGGTGCCCAGCATTATTCGTCTTTTGACTTCTTTGCCGAACGCCTCCGCCCGGGACTTGGAATAGACCTCGATATAATTTTCCGCCTTCTTGCTGCGATGGCCGTAATGTACACCGTCGTAGCGAGCTAAGTTGCTTGATGCCTCAGCGGTAGCTACGACATAGTAGGCAGCAATGGCATAATCCAAATGAGGCATATCAATTTCTATGATTTCGGCTCCGAGCTTTTTATATACATCTATCGCTTCATTCAGGGCCTTCTGCACCTGCTCGTCGGCACCGGCCACGAATTGCGGCACAATCGCTATTTTGAGTTTCTTTAGCGGCTCATCGAGGTTTTCAAGATAATCACAAACAGGAGCAACAGCCTCGTCAACGCTGGTACTGTCGGCGGGGTCGTGGCCGGCAATGACATTCATCATCAACGCCGAATCGGCTACAGTGCGGGTTATTGGCCCGATTTGGTCCAGGCTCGAACCGTAGGCCACAAGCCCGAATCGAGAAACCCGGCCGTATGTCGGCTTTAAGCCCACTACGCCACAGAAGCTGGCGGGCTGGCGAATCGAGCCGCCCGTATCTGATCCCAGCGCCGCAAAACACAACCGCCCTGCCACGGCAGCGGCTGGGCCGCCACTGCTTCCGCCCGGCACACGAGAGGTATCCCAGGGATTGACTGTCTGCTTTAGGCCTGAGTTCTCCGTGCTCGAACCCATCGCAAACTCATCCATATTCGCTTTGCCGACTATTACCGCATCGGCGGCCAACAGTCTTTCAACAACCGTGGCATTATAAGGTGCGTGGAAATTTTCCAGTATCCGAGAAGCGCAGGTAGTGGCTCCGAAAGTGGTGCACATATTATCTTTTATCGCGAGAGGCACGCCGGCCAGCTCCCCCACCGATTCACCGGCCGCTATTCGCCGGTCAACATCCGCAGCGGTTTCCAACGCCCTGTCGCGATAGGTGCTGATGTAAGCGCCAATGACCGGCTCAAGCTTATCTATCCGCTCAAAAACAGCTTTGGTCGCATCGACACTGCTTATCCGGCCGGACGTGATGCTGTCACGCAATTCTTTTGCACTTAGCTCTTCCATCGCCGTAATTTACATCATTTAGAATCTATCTTTAAAAAACACAATTTGTCATTCTGAGCGCCAAAAGCCTTTAGCCCTGAGCGAAGCCGAAGGGGAAGAATCTCTTTTTCGTTGGCCAGATCC
>JBDRTM010000530.1:0-24159 GCA_043824065.1 Planctomycetota bacterium
CCAGATCCCTTCGGCAAGCTCAGGGCAGGCTCTTCGGCTTCGCCTCAGGATGACATGTAAGTGGCACTTTCTAATTTTGGAGTGCGAATTAAACAGGAGAAAAAGTTATGGCTACACAGGTTAGAAGTCAGATGTCAGAAGTCAGATGTCAGAAGTCAGATGTCGGAAGTCAGATGTCGGAAGTCAGATGTCAGAAGTCAGCTCTGTCCTCTGTTCTTGCCGCAAGGCATCCTGTGGACTGTCCTCTGTTCTCTGTTGTCTGTGCTGCTGTCCTCTTGTGCGGGGCCGCTGGCGGTTGACCCGGTCTTTGAGGCAAGGACAGCGATTGAGAGTGCAGATGCAGCAATGGGCGACTGGGAAGGAAGCTGGAAACTCGAAGACGAAAGCGATTCGGGGCCGGTTGTAACACAGGTGATAGCTTTAGGAAAAGGCAAGTACAGAGCCAATGTATTAGGAGAGTTTGATACCCGCGAGGAGCCGATGGTGGTGCTTGAGGGCCGGCGCGACGGTGCCGCAGTGCGCTTTGAAGGACAAGCCGAACTAAGCGACGGCGGTACCCTTGAAATCCAGGCGGCAATCGAAAATGGCAAATTCAACGGCAGGTTCGAGGGAGACGAAATCGGCAGCTTTGAGATGGAACGGGTGATTCGGGTTTCACCTACATTGGGGGCCGAGCCGCCGGCCGGTGCGATTGTGCTGTTCAACGGCAAAAACTTTAAGCAATGGAAGCATACGAGGAAAAAGCCAGGTGACGATTCGGTGCAGTGGAAACTGCTCAAAGGCGGTGCGATGGAAGTTAAGAAGGGCACCGGTTCAATTGTAACCAAGAAGAAATTCGCCGATTTCAAGCTGCACGTGGAATTTCGCACGCCGTTTATGCCCGATGCACGCGGTCAGGCACGCGGCAACAGCGGGGTGTATCTGCAGGAGCGATATGAGGTGCAGGTACTTGACAGCTACGCCCTCGAAGGTAAAGACAACGAGTGCGGCGGAATATATAAGATCGGGGCGCCTCTCGTAAATATGTGTGCTCCGCCGACGCAGTGGCAGACTTACGATATTACTTTTTACGCCCCCGGTGCCGATAAGGGAAACGCCCGGGTGACGGTTGTTCACAACGGCGTGACGATACATGACAACATAAGTCTTCCAAAGCCGACCGGCGGGGCCCTGGATAGTGATGTGACCAAAGCCGGCGGTATATACCTGCAGGACCACGGCAATCCTGTGCAATACCGTAACATTTGGCTAATTGAATTGTAACCGATTGAGCTCGTTATGTGCCGGTTTTAAATATTTGTTATCAACGTGGTTTTAGACAATTTATGATGGTGTTTATTTATTAAGGAATACTGATATGAAAGACCAGAAAAAAACTACCAAACAGCAGAGCAGCAAAATGTCTCGGCGTGATTTTATGGGTGGCGCCGCGACGGCAGCGATGGCCTTCACGATAGTGCCCAGCCATGTGCTGGCCCAGCCGCCGAGCGAGAAACTCAACATCGCTTCTATCGGTTCCGGCGGCATGGGCGCCGGAAATACAAATGCCTGTGCAGGTGCCGGTGGAAACATTGTTGCGTTGTGCGACGTGGACTGGGACAAGGCAAAAGACACTTTCAAGAGATACCCCAAGGTCAAGAAATACAAAGACTTCCGTAAGATGCTCGACAATGAGAGGAGCATCGAAGCCGTGATTGTCGCCACGCCCGACCACTTCCATACCGTAGCTGCTATGGCGGCTATGCGCCGGGGCAAACACGTTTACGTGCAGAAACCGCTGACCCGCCTGGTGTCGGAGGCTCGTGCTTTGACCGAAGCCGCCCGGAAGTACAAGGTCGTTTCGCAGATGGGCAATCAGGGACACTCCGGAAACGGTGTTCGCGACATCTGCGAATGGATTTGGGCCGGCGTGATAGGTGAGGTGAAGGAAGTCCACGCCTGGACCAACCGTCCTGTCTGGCCACAGGGTATTGACAGGCCTAAGGAGGTGCATGAAATTCCCGATACGCTTGACTGGGACCTCTGGATCGGCCCTTCGCCAATGCGTCCCTATAATAAATGCTATTGTCCGTTCAGCTGGCGCGGCTGGTGGGACTTCGGCGGCGGTGCCCTGGCGGATATGGCCTGCCATGTGCTGGATCCGGTCTTCAGCGCTCTGAAGCTAAAGTACCCGACAAGCGTGGAAGCCTGCGCGACCAAAGTCAATAAGGAGACATTCCCCTTAGCTTCTATCGTTCGTTACGAGTTCCCAGCCCGCGAGGGAATGCCGGCGGTAAAGGTGAGCTGGTACGATGGCGGAATGAAACCCGAGCGGCCGAAGGAACTGGAGCCGGGGCGTCCGCTGAATCAGGAATCGAGCAATGTGCTGTTCATTGGCAGCAAGGGCGTACTAAGATGCGGCGAGTATGGTGGCGATCCGCAATTGCTCCCGTATTCGCGGTGGCGTGAGTTTTCCAAAAACAAACCTCCGCAAACGCTCAAGCGGATCAAGACCAGCCACGAAGGCAACTGGATTGAGGCCTGCAAGACCGGCGGACAGGCCACGTCCCACTTTGACTATTCCGGGCCGTTTACGGAGATGGTCGTCATGGGCAATTTGGCGATTCGTCCGGAAAACGTCGGTAAGAGGCTCGAATGGGACGGCGTGAACATGCGCGTCACCAACGACGAGAAGGCCAACGAGTACGTCCACATGCACTACCGCGAGGGCTGGTCACTGGAGATGTAATCAGGCCGGCAATTAGTCTTTGCCCGCCTTGGCACAACAAATAGATATGAGTTAGTTGTGGAAAGGTAAGCTTAGCGATATGCAAAAGTCTTGTAAGGAATTTAAATATGAAGAAAGAAAAAGACAACCGCAAGTCAAGAATTTCCCGGCGTGATTTTATGGGCGCTGCGGCGGCGGTTGCGGCGTTTACGATTGTGCCCCGGCATGTCTTAGGTGCTCGTGGTCGCAGCTCGGCCAATGGGAAACTGAATATAGCCGGCATCGGCGTGGGCGGTCGTGGTGCCGGCGATCTCCTTGAGGTCAGCAGTGAAAACATTGTCGCTCTGTGCGATGTGGACCAAAGGCATGCAGCAGAGACTTTCAAACGCTACCCCAAGGCTAAGAAGTACCGGGATTTCCGCAGGATGTTAGACAAAGAGGACAAGAACATCGATGCGGTGGTAATAGCCACGCCGGACCATACACATGCTGTTATCTCTATGAAGGCAATCAAGATGGGCAAGCATGTCTATTGCGAGAAACCGTTGGCCCATTCGATATATGAAGTCCGCAAGGTTACTGAGGCGGCCCGAGAAGCCGGAGTGGCCACCCAATTAGGCAACCAGGGTCAGGCCTCTGAAGAGACTCGCCTGGTATGCGAATTTATTCGGGACGGAGCAATCGGCTCAGTTCGCGAGGTCCATTCCTGGTGCAACAGACCAATCTCGCCTCGGGGTATCGACCGGCCGAAGGAAACCCCGGATGTGCCCGATGGGCTTGACTGGAATTTGTGGCTTGGCCCGGCGCCGGAGCGACCTTATCATCCCTGTTATCTGCCGTTTAGCTGGCGAGGCTGGTGGGACTTCGGAACGGGAGTGTTGGGCGATATAGGCTGTCATCAGCTCGCTCCAATTTTCCGGGCTTTGAAGTTAGGGTATCCGACGTGCGTGGAGGCCTGCTCCAGCGGGGTGAATTCTGAAACCGCTCCTCTGGCGTCTATCGTCCGTTATGAATTCCCGGTAAGGTACGATTTTCCGGCGCTGAAGCTGACCTGGTACGATGGCGGCCTGATGCCCGCCCGGCCGGAAGAGCTTGAGGAAGGTCTGCGTTTCGGCAATGCCGATGACAATCTGTTTTTGGGTGACAAGGGCAAGATGTTAGGCCACAGACTGCTGCCGGAATCAAGGAGCAAAGAATACGGCAAGCCTCCGCGGATTCTGGCCCGTTCGCCCGGCCATCATAAAGAGTGGCTCGATGCCTGCAAGGGCGGTCCGCCGGCCGGCTCCAACTTCGATGTCTCAGGGCCGCTGACCGAAGTGGTTTTATTAGGCAATATTGCCCTGCGGATGGGCCGGAAGTTATATGAAAAGGGCATTAAGCTGTATTATGAAGGCCCAAAAATGAAGATTACTAATCTGCCTGAGGCCAACAAATACATCCGCAGCGAATATCGCGATGGATGGACATTATAGTAGTCTGTTACACGATAAATGCGTGGTGTTGGTTAATTTGAAATTTGAAATTTGAAATTTAAGATTAATTGAAGAGGAATATTCTTATGAAAAACCGGAAAAAGCCAAACGAAGAACAAAACAGAAAAATATCGCGACGTGATTTTATGGGCGCTGCTGCGGCTGTGGCGGCGTTCACGGTTGTTCCCCGGCATGTGCTTGGAGGTCCCCGTCGTATTCCGCCGAGCGAGAAGCTCAATATTGCCGGCATCGGGGTGGGAGGCCAGGGCGGCAGCGACCTTCGCGCGTTAAGCAGCCAAAACATTGTGGCCCTGTGCGATGTGGACTGGAAACAGGCAGCGGGGACATTCAGGCGTTATCCGGATGCCAAAAAATACAAAGACTTTCGCAGGATGTTAGACAAAGAGGATAAGAACATTGACGCCGTGATAGTTGCCACGCCGGACCACGTTCACGCCGTGGCCTCGATGGCGGCCATCAAGAGAAGCAAGCACGTCTATTGCGAAAAACCCCTGACACACTCGGTACATGAGGCCCGTGTGATTGCCAAGGCAGCCCGCGAGTACAAGGTTGCTACCCAAATGGGAAATCAGGGGCAGGCCTCTGAGGGGACCCGGCTGATGTGCGAATATGTCTGGGCCGGTGCAATAGGGCCGGTGCGCGAGGTGCACGTATGGACGGACAGGCCTTTGCGCGGTCTTGACGATGTATATTGGCCTCAAGGCGTGGGCAGGCCTACCGGTAAAGAAGATATACCATCGACGTTAGACTGGGATTTGTGGTTGGGACCTGCGCCGCAGCGGCCGTATAGCTCGGCTTATGTGCCGTTTAAGTGGCGAGGCTGGTGGGATTTCGGAACCGGAGCGCTGGGAGACATCGGCTGCCATAGTATCGACCCCATCTGGCGTGCACTCAAGCTCAAATATCCGCTAAGCGTCGAAGCGAGCTGTACCCTGGTCAACACAGAGACATTTCCGGTAGCATCGATGGTAACGTACCATTTCGGTGCCCGCGAAGATATGCCGCCGGTCAAACTGACCTGGTACGATGGCGGATTACGGCCGCCGCGCCCGGAGGAATTAGAGGATGGTCAGCGCTTGGGCACAGGCGGTACGCTGTTTGTCGGCGATAAGGGAAAAATGCTCGAATACACGCTGATGCCGGAATCGAAAAGGAAGGAATTTGGCACGCCGCCCAAGGTTATCCCCCGCTCGCCCGGTCATCATCAGGAATGGATAGATGCGTGCAAGGGAGGCAAGCCTGCGGGTTCTAATTTCGACCACGCGGGGCCGCTGGCCGAGGCGGTACTTCTGGGCAACGTCGCGCTGCGCCCGGAACTCAAAGAAAAGCTGACCCGTACCAGTCTGCTCTGGGACAGCAAGAATTTGAAAATTACCAATCTGCCCGAGGCCAATGAATTCCTCCGCTGCAGTTATCGCAAAGGCTGGGAGCTGTAGTTGAGATTATATGGTTAATTAGTATCTGTTGCGGAAACAGTATTTGTCATTCCCGCGGAAGCGGGAATCCAGCTTTTTCGCTCTGGACCCCTGCTTTCGCAGGGGTGACATCGTCAGTTTTTGTCTTACACAACATGAACTAATTAGGCACTTGCTGATTCTGTGAGCAACGAGTAACAAGATACAAGAGGAATATTGTTATGAGAGACAGGCAAAACCTGAACAAAGGACGAAATGGAACGCTATCTCGGCGTGATTTTATGGGCGCCGCAGCGGCAGCGGCGGCGTTTACTTTTGTTCCCAGGCACGTTCTTGGAGGCCGTCGCTATATATCGCCGAGCGAGAAGCTGAATGTCGCCTGCATCGGCGTTAGTGGTATGGGGGGTAGCGATGTTAGCCAGGTCAGCACGGAAAATATAGTGGCATTTTGCGATGTTGATTGGAAACACGCAGCCGGTACTTTCAAACGTTTTCCTTACGTGAAGAAATACCGTGATTTCCGCAGGATGCTGGATAAAGAAGGCAAAAACATCGATGCGGTAACGGTATCGACGCCGGATAATATCCATGCAGTCGCGGCTATGATGGCCATCAAGATGGGCAATCATGTCTATTGCCAGAAGCCCCTGGCGCACGATGTTTTTGAAGTCCGTCAGCTTACCGAAGCGGCCCGAAAGTATAAAGTAATGACGCAGATGGGTATTCAGATTCACGCTGAAAATTCCGTCAAGCTTGTAGTGGAGATTATTAAGTCGGGGATGATTGGTCAGGTGCGAAAGGTAGATATCTGGAGCAACAAGGACTGGGGCGGGGGTACACGGCCTCAAGAGGCTGAGCCTGTACCTGAAACGCTCGATTGGGACCTGTGGTTAGGCCCGGCCCCCTGGCGGCCTTACCATCGGGCTTATCTGCCCGGGGATTGGCGGCGCTGGTGGGACTTCGGTACGGGAACGTTAGGAGATATGGGCTGTCATATAATAGACCCTGTCTTTTGGGCGCTCGATTTGAAATATCCTATAAGCGTCGAGGCGCATCCGGCCAAGTTTAATAATGAAACTTATCCGGAGGCGACAGTCGTTCGATGGGAGTTTCCTGAACGCGGCGAGCTGCCGCCGGTTACTGTTACCTGGTATGACGGTGCTAACAGACCCTTTTTGCCGAGGGAGCTTGAGCCGGGGCGCAAGCTCCCTGGCCAGGGCGGACTGTACTACGGCGAAAAGGGCACCATTATGGCCCCGCACATGGGCGGGCCGAGACTGATACCGGAATCGAGAATGAAAGGTTTCAAAGCGCCGGAGCCGTTTTTGGGCAGGGGTATTGACCACTACCAGGAATGGATAAGGGCGTGCAAGGGCGGCCCGAAGCCGTTAGCTAATTTCGATTACTCCGGACCGCTGAGTGAAACTATCCTGTTAGGCAACGTGGCGGCCCGCGCCGGCAAGAAATTATTCTGGGACGGGCCGAACTTCAAAGTTACCAATATGCCTGAGGCCGAAAAATACTTAAAACGCGAATATCGTGAAGGTTGGAGATTATAGTTATACTATTTTCTCGGGAAATAACGTCTTAATTATAGGAGAAAAAGAAATGAACAGAAAAGCAAAACTTATTGTTGGTGTGCTGGCGCTTGTTTTGTGTTTTAGCTGGGCACCCAAGGCAAACGCAAACCCTGATGACCTGAAAGGCTGGAAATTAGGCATGCAGGCGTACAGTTTCAATCGCTTCACGTTTTTCGAGGCGGTTGACAAGAACAAGGCGCTTGGTATGCGCTATATCGAGGCCTATCCGGGTCAAGGACTCAGCAAGGAAAAGCCCGATGTCAAGACCGACCACAATATGTCCTCACGGGACAAGGTTGAAATGCTGCAAAAGCTTCGGGAAGCGGGAGTCAAACTCTTAAACTACGGTGTAGTGTCGCTGCCAAACAACGAGGCGGAATGCCGAAAGGTCTTCGATTTCGCCAAGGAGATAGGAATTGAGACGATTGTGTCGGAGCCTCCGGAGGATGCGTTTGACCTTATAGAGGAGTTGTGCGAAGAGTACAAAATTAGTGTGGCAATCCACAATCATCCCAAACCTTCACACTATTGGAATCCTGATACCGTGCTCAAGGTCTGCCGTGGACGCAGCAAGCGAATTGGGGCCTGTGCAGATACGGGCCACTGGATGCGCTCCGGTATCAATCCGGTCGAAGCGATCAAAAAACTCAGAGGTCGTATTATCAGTTTGCACTTCAAGGATTTGAACGAGTTCGGCAATCATGATGCGCACGATGTGATATGGGGTACAGGAGCAGGCGATGTCAAGGCGATATTAACCGAGCTTGACCGTCAGAATTTCAAGGGCGTTTTCTCGATTGAGTATGAGCACAACTGGCTAAACTCGATGCCCGAGATTGCAGGGTGTGTGGCGTTCTTTAGAAAGACAGCAGCCGAGCTGAGCGACGCCGAGTATGAAGACGTCTTCAAAAAAGACCTTTCGAACGCCGTGATGCAGCCTAACTCCTGGGCATTTGACGCGGACGGCGTCCTTTCACCCACACCTGATGGTCACGGCGATATCTGGACAAAAGAACGCTACGGCAATTTCACACTCGAGCTCGACTTCAAGGTCCCCGAAAAGGGCAACAGCGGCGTCTTTATCCGCACCGGCAGTATAGAGAAATGGATCAACACCGCTATCGAAGTCCAGATTCACGCCACTACCGACGGAACAAAGCACGGGCAGTGCGGCGCTATTTACGACTGCCTATCACCCTCGAAAACGGCTGTCAAAAAACCCGGTGAGTGGAACCACTACATCATCACCTGTATAGACAATAAGATTTATGTAAATCTCAACGGTGAAGACATCATCGATATGGACCTGGATCGCTGGACCGAAGCCGGCAAAAATCCCGATCCTCCGGGAACCAGGAATAAGTTCCGAACCGCCTATAAGGATATGCCCCGCGAAGGACACCTCGGCTTCCAATACCACGGCAATCCCATCTGGTTCAAAAATCTTAAAATCAAATCATTCGACTGAGGCTAATTGTAATGAGGTACATACAAATGAAAAACAAGAACAACAAACCTATCGTTTGCAGCGGGACGGTCCTCGTCATCACGATATTGGCTTTCAATTTGCTTGGGACATCTATGATCGGCTACGAGCAGACTGCACTGGCAGGCGATTCAAATTCATCCCAGGAGTGGGTCTGGCCATTCAACGGCAAGGACCTGAGCGGCTGGGACGGTGACATGCGCCTGTGGTCGGTCGAGGATGGCGTCATTCGAGGCCAGACCACTATTGCAAAACCAACCCGCGGCAATACGTTCCTTATCTGGCGCGGCGGTAAGCTGCGAGACTTCGAGCTGCGGCTGAAGTTCCGCCTCCGGAACGGCAACTCAGGTGTGCAGTACCGCAGTAAGGACGTGGGCAACTGGGTCGTCAGCGGCTACCAGGCAGAGGTTGAGAACGCACCGGGCAAGGTCGGATTCCTCTACCACGAAAGAGGCCGAGGATGGCTGGTCAACGTCGGCGACATAATGGTCATCGATGAGAAGGGCAACAAAAATGTTATCGGCAAAGTCTCCGATAAAGACGAGCTAATCAAGGCCGGCTACTATAAGGAAAAGGACTGGAACGAGTATCGAATCATCGCCCGGGGCAACCATCTTATACACTATCTGAACGGCTACCAGACGATGGAGCTGGTCGATAACGACCGGGTGACCGACCCCGGCAACCCCAAGGACCTCAAGGGTGCTGCGCGAGAAGGTATCCTGGCCCTTCAAATCCACGCCGGGCCGCCAATGCTCGTGGAGTTCAAGGACATTCGCATCAAAAATCTAAAGCCGAAATATGGCGATGCCGTCGTGCTGTTCAACGGTAAAGACCTCGATGGCTGGGCGGTCAAGGGCGACACGCAAAAGAGCAAATGGGTCGCCGGCACCGCTAAAATGTCGTCTGAGAATCCGAAGCTGTTAGTGAATAAAGGCGGCGATGGTGAAATGATAAACCTGACCCCTGACCACGGCGAGAGCATCGATATATACTCCAAAGAAAAATTCGGCGACTGCCGTATCGAGCTGCAGGTGATGGTGCCGACAGGTTCCAATTCCGGTATCTATGTTATGGGTGAGTACGAGATTCAGGTGCTGGATAGCTGGGGAAGGAAAAAAATGGGCCCCGGTGACATGGGTGCGATTTACGGTGCCGGTGCGCCTCGTGTAAATGCGTGTAAGAGACCCGGCGAATGGCAGAAGTACGTAATCGATTTCCAGGCCCCCAGGTTCGACGCCAACGGCAGAAAAATCAGTAATGCCAAGTTCATCAAGATCGAGCTCAACGGCCAGGTGCTGCATGAAAATCTCGAAATGCCTGGTTCGACCGGCGGTCCCCTGGTTGGCAGGGAAGCACCTTTCGGACCGATTATGTTCCAGGGCAACCACGGGCCTGTGGCGTATCGCAATATAATAGTGAAACCTTTGATAGAGTAACTGTATATCGCTGCTGAAAGTGGAAACCGGCGAGGCTGTTTTTTCTCGTCGCGTTTCCAGAAAATATTTGAAGCGATAAACATCCTATAATCCCGGCGCAGTTTTAAACGGTGCCGCCAGGAAAAAACGTCAAGTGCATGCTTGACTGTGATATACGGCGACGTTATATTACGCGACAATAAGAATTGGTGATGAGTTTAATTTGTTAAATTTATGGAGTTGACAGAAATACGATGAGTAACCAAAAAACTGGCAAGAAAATTGACAGACGTAGTTTTCTGCGTTCTACCGCGGCGGCAGGAGCAGGTTTGGCATTTTCGCCGATGGTTTTAGGACAGGCAGGCGGCAAAAAACCGGGTGATGTTAACATAGGCCTGCTCGGCTGCGGGGCCCAGGGACAGGTCTTAATGAATGCCTGTCTGAAGATGCCCGGCATTCGCTTCAAGGCGGTCTGCGATATCTGGACGGCTTATAATCAAAAACGTGTCTCACGTCTGCTCAAGAGATATCGCCACGAGGTCAATACCTATGTTGATTACGAAGAAATGCTCGACAAGGAGAAAGACCTTGACGCGGTGATAATTGCCACACCCGATTTCTGGCATTCTCCACATGCGGTGGCGTGCATGGAGGCAGGATTGCACGTCTATTGCGAAAAAGAGATGTCCAATACGCTCGAAGGCGCCAAAAAGATGCTCGAAGCTTCGAAGAAAACCGGTAAGCTGCTGCAGATAGGCCATCAACGCCGCAGTAACCCACGATACATACACTGCTATGAGAAGCTGATTGATGGGGCGAAGCTGCTGGGTAAGATAACCTGTATCAACGGGCAGTGGAACCGCAGCAAGGCGGCGTGCGAGGATTTAGGCTGGCCGAAAAAAGACGCCATTGACCAGCCCACGCTGAAAAAGTATGGTTTCGACTCGATGAAGCAGTTTAGAAACTGGCGTTGGTATAAGGGACTCGGAGGCGGGCCCATTGTTGACCTCGGCTCGCACCAGATAGACATCTTTAGCTGGTTCCTCGGCACAAATCCCAAAGCCGTGATGGCCAGTGGGGGTATCGACTACTGGAAAGGACACGACTGGTATGACAATGTTATGGTCATTTATGAGTACCAGCTCGGCGACCGAACGGTCAGGGCATTCTATCAGACAATAACCACCAACAGCAGCAATGGATACTTTGAAACCTTTATGGGCGATGAAGGGACGCTGCTAATCTCGGAAGCCGCCGGACGCGGCACTATATACCGAGAAGCGTGGGTCCCGGCGGCGAACTGGGAAAAGTGGGTGAAAATGGGTTTTATCAAGGAACCGCCCGAGGAGGAAAAAGAAGAAGCACCCGCCGGCGACGCTGTGCTGGACGTGCGGGAGTCGCCTAAGCCGCCCAGTTATGACATACCGGTAACAATGGATAACAAGCCGTACCACCAGCCGCACCTCGAGAACTTCTTCGATGCAGTTCGCGGCAAGGGCAAGCTCAATTGCCCCGCTGAAATCGGATACGAAACGGCGGTTACAGTATTGAAGGTCAATGAGGCAGTGGCAGCCGGCAGGAAGTTAGAGTTCAAGCCGGGAGACTTTGAAGTATAAAAAATCTTGCTCAAAAAGGAAATTAGAAAGTGCCTAAAGTGACAGCTTTGCTGTCATTCTGAACGCAGCGCAGCGAAGTGAAGAATCTCTTTTTCGTTGGCCAGATTCTTCCCCTTCGACTTCGCTCAGGGCTAAAGGCTTTTTTCGCTCAGAATGACACTTACGTGTCACTTTAGCTCACTTTAGTCACTTTGAATTGAGGAAAGGATTGACTGTCCGTTGAGAAAAGGATTGATATTAAGAGGCTTTTTGTGTTTGCTGGTATTGTGCCTGTCTGCCGCCACCGTTTGCTTTGCAAACGAAGCGGCGGAGGCTGATACCGTCCAGAAACTTCTGGGCGATGAAAGTGACGGCAGCCTGGCTCATCCGGTCCACCTCATTCCTCTTCTTACTGAAGAAGGCGATGAGATCGCCCCTGATGACGACCCGCTTTTGCCGTTTTCGATGCAGCAGACGTGCGGGGGTGAATGTCACAGCTATGAGATAATCAGCACCGGCTGGCATTTTAACGCAGCCGACCCAAACGTGGCACCGGGTCGGCTCGGTCAGCCGTGGATACTTGCCGATGCCCGGACCGGTACACAGATTCCGATTTCATATCGCTCCTGGCCTGGGACCTTCAAACCTGAGCAAATCGGCCTGACAAACCGGCTGTTTCTCAGGATTTTTGCCAGGCATATGCCCGGCGGCGGGGTTGGAGAGCACCAGAGCGAAGAACCGGACGAAATTATGCGCGAGTCTATCTCGGGCAAGCTGGAGATCGACTGCCTGGCCTGCCACGATGGTGACCCCGGCCACAACCAGGGCAAGTATGCCCCTCAGGTAGCGCGTGAGAACTTCCGCTGGGCCGCGGCAGCGACGTGCAGCTTTGCCTCGGTGAGCGGCTCAGCCAGAGACATGCCTGACACATACGACCCGATGATGCCTGAGCCGCTGAACGATCCTAAGAAGATACCTCCCGGCATCAAGTATCGTCCCTATTCGTTCGACGACGAGAAGCAGGTTTTCTTTAACATCCTAAGAGAAACGCCCGCCGATCGGTGCTACTTCTGCCACTCTACTCTGTATCTGACGGACGAGCACACTGAGAAGTGGGTTGTGGACAAGGACATCCATCTGACGGCCGGCTTGACCTGCGTTGATTGTCACCGTAACGGGACCGACCACAAGATCATTCGCGGTTACGAAGGTGAGGCCGATATTTCGGACAATCTCCGGGCGGCGACGTCCTCCTGTCGAGGCTGTCACCTGCCGAGAGACGACGACGAAGCGCCGGTGGCCGGTCGGCTGGGGGCGCCGGTGGCCGTTCACCGTGGTATTCCGCCGGTGCACTTCGAGAAGCTCACGTGCACCGCCTGCCACAGCGGCCCCTGGCCCCGCGATAAGACAATTCTGGTCAAGACCGCACGGGCCCATCGGTTGGGGACAATTGGCGTTAATAAGTCTCATGAGGTCATTCCGCATATTGTAGCGCCGGTTTTTGCCACGCAGGCCGATGGTAAAATCGCACCGCATAAGCTGGTATGGCCTTCGTACTGGGGCAGTCTGAGAGGCCGGGACATTGCGCCGATTGCCTTTGAAACTGTCACGACAGTGGTCGGTGAAGTTCTGGCAGGTTTGGAACGGCCGGCTTCCGGTAGCTGGCCTGCTCTGACCGCCGAGCATATCACGAAAGGTCTCCAATCGCTGGCCGGTTCGGTTGAGGGCAAACCCGTTTACGTCAGCGGCGGCAAACTCTACAGCCTTGACGATTCGGGCAAACTGCACCAGGAAGAGGACCCGGCGGCCCAGCCTTATTTGTGGCCCATCGCCCATAATGTCAGGCCGGCTGCACAATCATTGGGCGTTCGTTACTGCGCGGACTGCCATGCTACGGATGCGCCTTTCTTCTTTGGTGCAGTTGCAATCGATTCGCCAATTGTTGCCGAACGAGATTCCGCCAAAAAAATGATCGAGTTCCAGGACATCAATGCGTTTTATGCCCAGGCGTTTGCTTTTTCGTTCGTGTTCCGCCCCTGGATGAAGATTATTGCCCTTGGTTCGTGTGCGGTTTTGGCTATAGTTTTGTTGCTATACGGGCTTAGGGCCCTGGCCTGCGTTGCAAAAATATGTGCCGGGCGGGATTAAAATTTCAGATTAACAATATGGTGTGATATGTTTCGAATAGTTTCTATAGTCGCGTTTGCTGCCACAATTGCCGGTATTATTCTGCATGGTGTAGCTCTTCCTTGGGCCAAGGGGCGCCGGTGGGATGCTAACGAGATATTGAGAAAGCTTGTTTGTCTGCTGACCTTGCTTTTTCTGGAGCAGAAGCTCGCTCCCGTCCTTGCTTTGCGAAAACTGGTATATCTGCTGGCATTGCTTTGTCTTGTGGTATTGGCGGTTACCGGTTTTTATCCGACACTTGTTTTGGGTGAGCACATTTCCGGTTATCTGGTGATGGTGCATGCCACTTTCGCACCGATTTTTGCGGTGTGCTTAGCGGTTTTAGCTGTGATGTGGGCAAGCCGCTGCCGTTTCACTTATAGCGATTGGCCATGGTTTCAAAGTATTGTTCAGCGTGTTACTTTAATACGTGACCCGTCGCTCGTGACCCGTGACTCGCTTCTGAGCGACGAGCGACGAGCGACGAGCTGCAGCTCCGGCCTCGGACAAAAAATGACATTCTGGCTGCTTATCTTTTTAGCTTTGCCATTAATCCTGTCGATTGTTTTGAGCATGTTTCCGCTTTTCGGAACTCATCACCAGGAGCTTCTACTGGCTTCGCACGGGTATGTGGCCCTGGTGTTCACGATTGTTGCAATCGTGCATATTTACCTGGTAATACAAATTAAAATGAAGGATATAATGACTTTTGGTCTGTAACAAGATAAATGGGAAGCCAGGTTGAAACAGCTTAAATCTACTTTTTTTTGGAGAGAATTCCTATGGAAAACATGCTCTTGGCATCCATACCCGAGGGGGCTGCACATATCATCTTTTTAATCTCGGTCGTACTTTGCATGATTTGCGGCTTCCTGATAGTCTGCTTTGTCCGTGCACTGGGAAACAAGCTCATCCTGCTCGGTATACTTACAGCGTTAGCTGGGTTTGTATTTGCAGCCTGTATGCCCGATGTGGCCAATCTCGCCTGGGTTATGATGATAGCTGCCTTCTTTCTTGTATTCTTTGGTGCGACAAAATCTAATTAGTAAATAGCTGGTTAGTTCAAGTTGTGAGATATGAGTCACTACATAGTCTTAGTAAAGCAGGTTCCCGATGTAAGGCAAATCACTGACAACGCCTTTGACCCTGAGACGGGCACTCTTGTTCGCACTCGGCTGGAGAGTGTCATTAACGAGCTGGACGCCCAGGCATTGGCTTTTGCGAACAAGATGCATGATGACAGCCTCAACAAGGAGGGCAAAATTGTTGCATTGACTATGGGGCCGCCGATGGCCAAGACGGTTCTGCGATACGCCTTGAGTCGATGTGCTGATATGGTGGTGTTACTCACCGACAGGGCCCTGGGTGGAGCAGATACTGTGGCGACGGCAAATCCCTTAGCGTTTGCTATCAGGAAGATAGTCAAGGATATCCTCGAGGCCGGCGATGATTATTACATAGTTACGGGCATGCAGTCGGTGGATGGTGACACGGCCCAGGTTCCGCCCCAGGTAGCAGAGGAGCTGGGTCTTCCCTGTATAGCTTATGCTACCAGTGCCGAATTCAAGAACGGCCATTTTGAATTTACGAGAATTATCAGCGGCGGCAGCCAGGTAGTTGCTGCTAAGAAACTTCCGGCCGTAATAACTGTTGCCAAGTATGAGTGCCCCCTGTTTGCAACACTTGCGAAAACCCGATGGGCGAACGAAACGGAAATTATTACCTGGGGCAGTGAGGACATCAAAGCTACCCACTTCGGTGTCAAAGGTTCCAAGACATCTGTGATTCGGGTCTTTCCGCCGGGCAAGAGTACCAGAAAATGCAAGCAGCTCAGCGATGTAAAAACATTAGTCGCGCTGCTTGTTGAGGGCTTCAAGAGCGGCAACGGCGAGGCTTCTGAGCGCGGCGACGCCCAAACTCCTCGCTACGTTTTGCCTAAAAAACGAGCGAGTCTGCTCAACAGATGCTTCGAGGGAACCAAAAAGGAGCAAGAGGACTTTGAAATCTTGGCCGACAAGCTCAAAGAGCTTGGCATAAAAGATACTGACCAAATTGATGATAAGGCCAGGGAAAAGATTCTGGCCGAAGTGGGTAAGCATTTCCACAAGAAAACGTTGGAGGACATGATAAACGGCTTGAAGCTGACCGAGCCGACTTTTAAGGGCGAGGTTTGGGTCGTCGCCGAACACAGCGAGGGCGTTGTACATCCGGCGACGTTTGAGCTTACCGGCAAAGCCCGCGACCTTGCCGATTCACTCGAAACCAAAGTAGGTGTATGCTTGGCCGGCTACAAGGTCGAGCCCATGGCAAAAGAATTAATCGCTGCCGGTGCGGACAACGTCTATGTAATCGAGGACAAGCTGCTGGACGTATTTGACCCCACCGCCTATCGCAAATCTGTTGCCGATTGCATTAGCACATACTGGCCGCAAATCGTGCTTTATGCCGCAACACCGCAAGGCCGAATGCTTGCACCAATGGTTTCATACCGGGTCGAATGCGGTCTGACTGCCGATTGCACCGGACTGGATATCAGGGACAGCTCCCGAAAAGGGGATGTAGGTCTTTTGTTTCAGACCCGACCGGCCCTCGGCGGCAATGTTATGGCTACCATCCGCACGAAAAATTCAAAGTCGCAGATGGCTACCGCAAGGCCGGGTGTGATGAAGAGAATCCCCTCTGACCCGTCAAGGAAAGGACAAGTCATCAAACACAAAGTCGAGCTTTCTAAGAACGACGTCAGTCTGGAAATTATAAAGACGGAATTGGGTACCGGTGATGTGAACTTCGGTGCCGATGTGATTGTCAGCGGCGGTAAAGGTATGCAAAGCAGAGACAACTATGAAAGGCTGGTGGGTGCACTTTGTGAGGGCCTGAGCAAAAAGCTGGATACACAGGTCGAAAGAGGGGCTTCACGAGCAGCGGTCGAGCAGGGCTTTATTGAACGGGTGCACCAGGTCGGACAAACCGGCACTGCCATCGGTCCGAAACTTTACATTGCTTTGGGAATATCCGGCGCTATTCAGCATATGATAGGGGTCGCAAACACCGAGACTATAGTCGCCATAAACAGTGACCCGAACGCCCCGATATTTAAGCAGTGTGATTATTATATAGTTGGAACTTTGGAAAATGTGGTGCCTCAGTTAGTTCAAGCATTAGGGGTGTAATCAAAAAGTGCCAAGAAAAATTGAGGATTACAACAAAGTAACGGTTCTTGTAATTGGTGCGGGACCCGCAGGCCTGGCAAGTGCGATACAACTGAAAGTTCTGGACCCCGAAGTTGACGTTTGCGTGATTGAAAAGGCGGCAGATTTAGGCAATCATAATCTCTCCGGTGCGGTCCTGGAACCTGAACCACTGCATACGCTGCTGGATTCAGCGGTGCCGGACTGGCAGGATTCTGATGCTGCGAAAGATGTCTTAGCGAATGTGATCGACAAAGACGACATAATGTTTTTGCTGGGCAGGAAGCTGGCGTTTAATATCTTCTTTGCGATTGAGCTGGCCAAAGCCTTTGACCTTGGGTTCGGGTGTATGATACACAAGGGGGATTATTCGTTATCCGTAAGCAAGCTCACCAAATGGCTGGGCCGGATTGCCAGGGACCTTGGCGCCGAGGTGCTGACCGGCTTCGCTGCTGAAGATATCATCCTCGACGTGGCACGGGCTTCCAGCCCGTGGAAACACGGCCAAGATGGCCGTGCCACCAAGGCAATAGCTGTCAAGCTTGTTGACCAGGGCCTCGACAAAGAAGGCAAAAAGCAGCCCAATTATCTCGAGGGCGAAATCATAAGCGCTGATTTTGTGGTACTTGCCGAAGGGTGCGACGGGCTTTTGACGGAAAAATTAATCGAAAAGGCCGGCCTGCAAAGACAAAGCCCTCAGCTTTATTCGGTAGGCGTAAAGGAGATTATAAAGGTAAGTCCCCAGCAGTATAACAAGTTCACCTCCAGCCGGGTCGTTCACGCTATGGGCTATCCAATCTGGACACCTGCCATCGGCCCGGGGATGTTCGGCGGCGGCATCATATACGCCGGAACACAGGACCTTCTTTCCGTTGGCATGATTGTCGGGGCCGACTGGAAGTACTACAATTTTAATGTGCAGGATGCCCTGACGAATTTCAAGAATCATAACTTTGTCAAGCAGTTCATCGATGGCGGCACGGTCGTAGAGGCCGGCGCAAAAATGATACCCGAAGGCGGATACTACGCCGTACCCAGAGACCCGGAGACCGGCAGTATAGGTAAAGGCAACGTGATGATCTTAGGCGACAGTGCCGGCTTTGTAAATATGCTCAAAATCAAGGGCCTGCACAACGCTATCGACTCAGGGATGCAGGCGGCAAAGGCTATTGTTCAAACCCTCGACAATCCTGAAACAGCAGCTTCGGTGTACACAGAGCTAATCGACCAATCGAACGTTGCCGAGGAGATGAAGTCGGCAAAGAATTTCCGGCAGACGGTTGCGAAGTTCGGACCTTTGCAGGGAATGCCGCTGTCGCTCCTGGGCGGACTATTGCCGAAGTTTGACATTGAAAAAGACTACGAGGCAATGACAATCGCTCGATACCGGCTAAAGCCCAGCCAGAATTTCGATAAAGATACGTTCACCGCAGTGGCGGCAACTGAGCACCGGGAAGAAGAACCCTCACATTTGACGATTTTGGACCCCGAGATTTGCAGGAGTAGATGCACGCCCACGTTCAATAGTCCCTGCATTGCGTTCTGCCCGGCGGGAGTATATGAGACGATTCACGACGAGGTAAAGCCCGCCAATCCGTCCAACTGCCTGCACTGCAAGACTTGCCAGAGGAAATGTCTGTTCGACAATATCAGATGGACAGTCCCTGAAGGTGGCGGCGGGCCACGCTATAAGCAAATGTAAGAAAGCAGAAACTGCTCTATAGAATCGAAAACCGCAGCTGCCAGAGAGACCGGAAAGGAGAAAAGCCGATGGAGAAGATAAATGTGGCGGTGGTAGGGCTCGGGTTTGGGGCTGAGTTCATCCCTATTTATCAAAGACACCCCGACGCTGAGTGTTACGCTATTTGCCAGAGAAGCGAAGAGCACCTCAATGAAATAGGCGACCAATTTGGAATAGAAAGGCGGCTCACCAAGTTTGATGACCTGTTAAGTATTGATGAGCTGGACGCTATCCATGTGGTTTCACCGATAGCCGACCATGCCTGGATGACAGTGGCCTCTTTGAACGCAGGCAAGCATACCGCCTGCACGGTCCCGATGGCCACTACCACAGAGGACTGTCTCGCCATAGCTCAGGCACGGAAAAAGTCCGGCAAGGTATATATGATGATGGAGACGGCCGTTTATAGCCGGGAGTTTCTCTACGCAAAGGAGCTTGTCGATTCGGGCAAATTGGGCGAGATTCAGTTCCTACGTGGTTCGCATCAGCAGAATATGGGATTGCCGGGCTGGCCGGATTACTGGTACGGTTTCCCGCCTATGCACTACGCGACTCACGCTGTCAGCCCTCTGCTTTGCCTTGCGCAAAAGCAGGCCGAGTCTGTGGTCTGTCACGGCTCAGGGCGAATTCAAGAAGATTATATCAAACTCTACAATTCACCTTTTGCAATTGAAACTGCGATTATCAAACTCGCCGATGAAATAGCGGATAGCGGACAGCGGACAGCGGATAGTGTAGAGCGTACTGCGTATAGAAAAAAGATACTAAACGCTAAACGCTATACTCTAAACGCTAAATGCTGTGAGGTGACGCTGTCGCTGTTTAATACCATTCGGAAGTATAGAGAAAGCTTCGATGTATATGGCACGAAGCTTTCATTTGAGTGGGAGCAGGTTGCCGGCGAAGACCCGGTGATTTATTCCGGCTATGAAGATGCCGAAAGGGTAAAAGTGCCGGATTATGGCCGTCTGCTGCCAAAAGAGATAGCACCCTTCACAGGGCATGGGGTCTATGATGAAGAGCACGAGCACACTTCCTTTATTCAAGGCAGCGGACACGGTGGCTCTCATCCCCATCTGACTCATGAGTTTATTCGCGCGATTATCGAAAACAGGGAATCCGCGGTGGATGCAAATACCGCTGCGAACTGGACAATGACAGGAATATGTGCCCATGAATCAGCGTTGAGCGATGGCAAAAGAATCCAAATCCCAAAAACAGACTAATTTTTGAGATGATACCGGTAGTTACTGGTAGGGTGGGGCTGCCCCACCAAGATGATATGGGTAGTTTTATTCGGTGGGCTAAAGCCCACCCTGGACAATGACAGGAATATGTGCCCATGAATCAGCGTTGAGCGATGGCAAAAGAATCCAAATCCCAAAAACAGACTAATTTTAAGTACTTAAACTGACCGATTTATATTGAATATTGATGACAAATGTTTTACTAACAACAATATATGCCAATTTGTCATTCTGAACGAAGTGAAGAATCTCTTTATGCACAGGTGTATTATTCTTGTTCGTAGGCCAGATGCTTCGCTCTGCTCAGCATGACAACTTAAAACCGGTCAGTTTGAGTTAAGTAGTTTCACATTTTGAGTGGGAATATTATATGGATACATACGCTTCTTACAGGCGTACTGCGTAGATACCCGGCAAGGTGCCGGGTGGAACTTAATTAAGGTTTTAGTTAGGAGAACAGATTATGAGTAATGGAATACTGCCGAGTTACTTGAGTATGGCCAAGCCGAATCCGGCTGAGAATCGAACACCCTGGTATAAGAGCACGGCACCGGCGTATGCGGGGATATTCCTATGGGTAGTCTTCTATATGGAGATTGCTAATGGGACGCTCTCTCAGGCCGGGTTGGGACTGAGCCTGCTGGGGCTGGTTATTGCAGCTCTTATCTGTCACTTTCTGTTTTATCTCGTACCCGGGTTGTACGGCGTGAAGACAGGGTATCCACTCTACGTAGTGGGTTCCTCGACCTACGGCACAGCAGGCGGCTTTCTGATGCCGGGCCTTTTGATGGGCATCTTGCAGTTCGGCTGGCTCGCCGTAAACATCGCCGTGTCCACTAACTTCATCCTGCAGGCGTTTGGCCAACCGTCCGCGATGGACGCAGCAGGCCAGTTCCATGGTAGTGCGGCCTTTACCATCATTGCGATTATATGGGCCATCCTGGCGGTGTTTGTCGCCGTCAAAGGCATCCAGTACGTCGGAAAAGTATCCACTTTCCTGCCAATTGTTCCACTTATAATGATTCTCATCGTCTTCTTCACTTACGTCGGCAGCGCAGGTGAATACACGCCCCCTGAGGATGCCCGGCCGATTGTCGGTTTTTTGACAATAATAGCTATTGTTGTTGGCTTCTTCGCAACAGCAGGTGCAGCGGGCGTGGACTTTGGAATGGGTAACCGCAATACAACAGATGTCCAGCTTGGCGGTCTTACTGGCATAGCTCTGGCAATTGTAATCGCCGGTGGTTTACCTCTTATTGCAATCGCCGGCGCCCATGGTGCTAATCCGGACATGGAGAGTTTCACCTTCGATGCTGTTATCCAAATACACTTCCTATCCAAGGTCATGTTTATCCTCTTTGCTGTGGCCAGCTTCGCTCCCGCGTGTTTCTGCTCGTTCATTGCCGGCAATAGCATCGGGACTATGTTCCCCAAGCTCAACAAAGTGGTTATGCTCTCCATAGGAGCTGCTGTGTCCGTCATCTTGGCCGTGACAGGCAAGGCGCTCAACCTGATTGGAGTTTTCTCAATAATCGGCGCCTCGTTCGGCCCCATCTGCGGCTCTATGGCTGCCGATTATCTGCTGAGCGGCTGCAAGTGGTCCGGACCGCGCAAAGGGATCAACTTAGCCGGCTATATCGCCTGGGCAGTAGGATTCGTCGTGGCAATACTGCCGATGGTCGGCGGAGACACATTCAGCTTTATCACGCCGGCTCCGGTTATCGCCTTTGTGATTGGCTTTGTGCTGTATATTATTCTGGTCAAGGCCGGTCTCCAGCCGCCGGTTGTTGAAATGGCTGCCGCCCCGGCCCCGGTTGAAAGTGCACCAAAAGAGGCACCAGGGGAAGAGACCGCAGGCGAAGAAAAGAAGGATTAAGACCAGAAACTTTTTGAATCTACTAAAATATTTTAATGAATCCATCAGTACGGCAGGGATTCAGGAGCACTGAATCCCTGCTGTATTTTTGGTTCAACTGCAAAAAAGGTAACCGTTCAGGGCCGAGCTTGTCATTCCTGTGAAAACAGGAATCCAGAAACACGGCAACAGTGTGGATTCCCGTCTTCGGGAATGACACGGAGAATCGGTCAGTTTTAGTATTTTAATAAAATTTTTAATTGAAGCTAAACATAGTATTAACAGCTTCTTAGGCGTGTGCTCACTGCGGATAATGTCCTCTATATTCTGCAAAGAAAAGAAAAAATATATACTTTTGTGCGGCTTGACAACGTCATACAAATAGGATAAGATGTCTGTTTCGGTTTGATACTGAAGTTTTGCAAAAGTATTGTTAACAATTAATAGCTTCGTCAATTACATAGAATTGTGAATTTTTGAGGTTAACGGAAATGATGAAGAAAGATTTTGGTTCAATTGCGAAGGCTTGTGTGCTGGTATTACTGGCGATGTTTTTGTGCTTTGTACCGGCCTGTAAAAAATCTTCGCCCGAGTCGTCTTCCGATAGTTCCAGTAAGCCGTCTGCCGACACTGATACGACTGTTACAAAGAGTGCTGGGCCTGCCGGACTGGTGCCGATAGATATTGAGTTGCCCAAGCCGATGTTCGTGGGTACTCCGCAGGATACAAAGGTACCCAACCTTGAGAAGCCTTTGGGCAAGGAGCGTCCACCATTTCTGGCCCCGGCTGGAACAACAAATGTCGCCCTCGAAAAGTCAGTGGCCAGCAGCGATGAAGAACCTATCATAGGCGAAATAGAAATGATTACAGACGGCGATAAAGAAGCCGCCGACGGCAGCTATGTTGAGTTAGGCCCCTTTGTGCAGAATGTTACAGTCGATCTTGAAGCTATACATGAAATTTACGCCATTGTAGTATGGCATTACCATAAGCAGGCCCGGGTTTATTTTGATGTGATAGTGCAGGTTGCCGATGACCCCGATTTTATCACGAACGTCAGAACTCTATTCAACAATGACATTGACAACTCTGCAGGTATTGGGGTCGGCGAAGATATGCACTATACGGAAACCAACGAGGGCAGGCTCATCGATGCCAAGGGCGTCAAGGCCCGCTACGTCCGCCTCTATAGCAACGGCAATACCAGCAACGATTTGAACCACTATATTGAGGTGGAGGTTTACGGCAAGCCGGTAAAATAAGATGGCCAAAATTCTGGTAATTGGTAATTGGTTAATTGATTACGGTAATTCCTCACACACCAGCTCACTACTCACTAATTAACCACTCCCTGCTCACCATATTCATTTTGGCCGCGGCGATTGCTGCGCTTGCGCTGCGCCTGCCACGGCTTGCCCAGCGTCCTATGCACGGAGACGAGGCCGTTCATGCCATCAAGTTCGGCGAACTGCTTGAAGATGGTGTTTATACATACAACCCCGATGAATACCACGGCCCGACGCTTAACTACCTGACATTAATCCCTGCCCGGCTGGCCTCTGCCGGGAAACTGACCCAGGTCAGCGAGTTCACATTGCGGATTGTGCCCGTCTTTTTCGGTGTGCTGTTGGTGCTGCTGGTCTTGCCGGCCGGTGACGGCCTGGGATGGGGCGCTGCGGTTTATGCCGCCGTATTGACCGCTATCTCACCTGCTATGGTTTTTTACAGCCGTTATTATATCCAGGAAATGCTCCTGGTCTTTTTTACTTTTGGCGCAATTGTTTTCGGCTACCGCTATACCCGGAGCAAAAAAATTACCTGGGCCCTGTTGACGGGGATGTCCCTGGGACTTATGCACGCCACCAAGGAAACGTGCATTATCGCTTTTGGCTCAATGCTTTTGGCCCTGCTGCTCACGCTCTTAATGCAACGTCCGAAACCGAGGGACGAGGGACGAGGCAAGAGAGACGCATCCATCGTCAATCGTCTATCGTCAATCCATCTTATAGCGGGTCTTGCAGCCGGCGCAGTTGTCTCTATTCTGTTTTATTCATCATTTCTTACCAACCCCGGCGGAATTCTGGATTCGGTCCGGACTTATACAACCTATTTCGACCGCGCAGGCGGAAACAGCCTTCATATCCACCCGTGGTACTACTACCTCAGGATGCTCATCTATTCCAGATATGGTAACGGCCCGAGATGGACCGAAGCCCTTATAGTTTTCTTAGCGGTGGTCGGCTTCATAGCTGCGATGACAAAAAGAGG
>JBDRTM010000531.1:0-5350 GCA_043824065.1 Planctomycetota bacterium
ACCTTCCTCTAAAAGAGGGTAGAAGCTACGTCTTCGGTATGCTTAGCGTGGAGGGAGTGGGAAAACTCTATGGCCGGCTTTTTGACGGTGAGAATTGGGCCCAGCCGGTTGTGCTCTCCTCGAAGATGTCCCTGGTGCGGGGCACCGACCGGCGGATGTGTGCTGTTTTTGATGAGAAAGCAAAGGTGATACACCTTGCCTATGTGGATGGCGATGGCAACCTCTGGTACCGCAATGCCAAGACACCCTATCGTGCAAATAGCTGGTCGAAGCCTGTGCAACTTCAGCCGTTCAAGACTTTCACGGCGGTACTGAGTCTTGATACGTCGCACCAGCCAGTTCATGTGTATGTTCTATTCGGCAAGACATTCTTCGAGAACAAAAATGACCTACGCAAGACTTATGGAGCGTTGTATCTCCAACGCTTCGACGGTCAGTCGTGGAGTGAGCCTGTGCTGGTTAGCGAACCGGGCACAGAGGATAACTGGTATCCAAATATGAACGCTGACCTGCGGCATGGCATCGGAATACTCTATCTGAAAGGTTCTGGACGAACACGAGCAGAAAAAAAGCCACTACTGGATATCATGTTCGCCTCGACAGGCGCACCGAAAGCTATCCAGTCACGATGAAAGATAGTATAAAACACAGTTGTCCGGTCTGCCACAAAACTGTTAAAGCATCAATTCAAGAACAATCTAAACAAGCAACATTCTTTCCCTTCTGCTCCAGGCGATGCAAGCTGATAGATTTAGGCATCTGGCTGGATGCCAAATACAAAATAGTCTCCAGAGAAGACTCGCAAGAATCCGGCGAGCCATCCGATACTTTTCCTGACACCGATTCTGGCAAGCCGTAAACAACCGCATTTAGAAACAAAATCTTAAGAATTTGTTGAAACCAACCGATAATACGTTATATATACATTCGCGGTTATTCTTTATAAGGCCAATAATTTTTGTAACTTTTTGAAAGGAAGCAAAATGGTCAGCGAAAAAGAATCCTCCAACGTTTTTGATGAGCTTCTCTTTCCGAAAATATTCAAAACTTTCCGCATGGCCATTCAGCCAACCAAATTAATAATTGCCTTTTTGGCACTGGCTATTATATGTCTGGCCGGCTGGATTATGGACTTCAGCGAAACAGTGGTTGCCAAAGAAGGTGCCCAGAGTAAGATCACAGAGCTGGATATATATATGACTAATCCCACACAAGTAGACTCTTACATCGAAGGATTTCAGGGAAAAAGCCGGGGCTCAGGAGTATTCTCTACGCTTTGGCGCTTCTCCGCCACAAAATTCCAGGGCGCGGTAGATTCAGTATTCGCACAAGACATCCCGGGTGTAGTGAAAAATATCGCTGATTATTTCAAGGCGGTTGAATGGGCATTGAGATACCATTATCTTTATTGCATCATCTTTTTTGTCATAAAACTCGCTGTGATTTCCATCGCCGGCGGCGCCATCTGCCGAATCGCAGCGCTGCAATCCGCCCGGGGCGAAAAACCCGGCCTGACCGAAGCACTGCGCTTCAGCACAAAAAGATTCACAAGTTTCTTCACCGCGCCTCTGGTACCGGTCGGCATAATTATCTTCATAGGACTGTTCATATTTCTTCTGGGGCTGATAGGCAACATTCCCTGGGCCGGTGAGCTGATAATGGGTATCTTTGTGCTGTTAGCTTTGGTTGCAGGCGCGCTAATAGCAGTCGTTTTGATAGGAGCGTTTGCCGGATTCAACCTGATGTTCCCGGCTGTAGCATACGACGGCTCAGACTGTTTTGATGCGATAAGCCGTTCCTTCAGTTATGTATATGCCAAGCCGTGGCGAATGGTTTTTTACACGACGATAGCCGCGGTTTACGGCGCAATTTGTTATACATTTGTTCGATTTTTTACCTTTCTGCTGCTCTGCGTTACCCACCGTACCTTGCAGTTAGGCGTCTGGGTCGAAAACAGCAAAGAGGTCGATAAGCTTACAGCAATCTGGCCAAAGCCGGAATTTATGAATCTGCTCGGCTCTTCAGGTTTGGCAACAACTAACTGGGGCGAATCATTGGCGGCCTTTTTGGTACACTTGTTCTTACTGGGTGTCGTCGGTTTAGTAGTTTCTTTCATAATAAGTTTTTATTTTTCCGCCAATACCATAATTTATTCGCTTATGCGCAACAAAGTTGACAATACTGCTCTGGAGGATATTTATAAATATAACGACGAGGCAGAAATCGAGCCGGCCACAACCGAACCTAAGACTGACGAAGCCCAGCCGGATTCATCATCTTCACAAGAGTAACAGAAGGACCTTTTAAGCGAATACTTACAATATGCCGGATAAGAACCAAAACCTACTAAAATCCTCAACTCACGTCCCTACTATGTTGCTTCGTTTCCGCAGAGGCATGATCATACTTGCTCATATAATTGCCTTTGCTTGCTCTTTGATGCTTTCCTTCTTAGTGGTACACAAAATGCAGTTCAGCCCCCCGAATCCTAATGAGAAGTGGCTTCATCTATACCTTCCGTTGCTCCTGTTTTTTCTCGTCGTCAAGCTGCCGGTATTTGGTCTTTTCAAGCAATATCGCGGCTGGTGGCGTTATGTAGGGATTTCCGATCTTCGTGGGATACTACAGGCCTCGGTGATAAGCACTTTAATTATCGTAGTTCTATGGTCTGCAATGGGCAGCATTGATTCCATTCGTGCAAATCTACCACCGGACCTGAAAAGGCCTGCCGAAGGTGTATGTATGGCCGATATGTTTGCCACGGTTTTGATGCTTGGGGGATTGCGGATAGTCATACGGCTATACTATGAGGAGTTTCGCACTGCCGAAGCAGGCCGGCTGAAGCGATTTCTTATAGTGGGCGCAGGCAATGCAGGCGAAGCACTGCTGCGAGAAATTCACCGTATGCCCGTAGCCCAATATGAGGTTGTGGGCTTTATTGATGATGACGCCATCAAAAAAGGCACTAATATTCATGGAATACCGGTCCTCGGCACTGTTGAGCAGCTGCCCGAAGTCTGTGAGGAGCGCAACATCGAAGAAATTGCCATTGCAATGCCCTCGTCGAGCCATCAGCAGCTAAGACGCGTTATCCAGGTATGCGAAGGTACTAAGATTCGCTTCCGCACGGTGCCATCAATTACGGATATTGCCTCCGGAAAGTTCCGTGTCTCACAGATCCGAGATGTCGATATCAACGATTTGTTAGGCAGAGAAACTGTACAGCTTGACCTGGACCTAATAGAAGCCTTTGCCAAGGACAAAACAATTCTGGTTACCGGCGCAGGCGGCTCCATCGGTTCAGAAATGTGCAAACAGCTATGCAATTTCACCCCGAAGCTGCTTTTGCTTATTGAGCAGGCCGAAAATCCACTGTTCTACATAGAGCGTGAATTGCGCAAACAATTTCCCGCAGTCCGCATAAAAGCACTTATTTGCAACATTACCGACAGGACCCGCGTGGACGAAATCTTTGAAAATTACAAACCACAGGTTGTCATTCACGCCGCCGCTCATAAGCACGTACCTTTGATGGAGCTTAACGCCGGCGAAGCCATCAAAAACAATATCGTCGGCACACAAGTCGTCGCCGATGCCGCAGATAACTGCGGCACTGCCAACTTTGTAATGATCAGCACCGACAAAGCCGTTAATCCAACCAGCATAATGGGCTCATCAAAGCGAATTGCAGAAATGTATATCCAGGACCTGAACAGAACCAGTGAAACGCACTTTGTAACTGTCCGCTTTGGAAATGTTCTCGGCTCTGACGGCTCAGTCGTTCCTATATTCAAAAAGCAAATAGCCGAAGGTGGTCCCGTAACCGTTACACATCCTGAAATGAAGCGCTATTTTATGACCATACCGGAAGCAAGCCAGCTCGTCCTGCAGGCGGCAACAATGGGAAAAGGAGGAGAAATCTTTGTGCTTGATATGAGCGAGCCGGTAAAAATCGTGGACCTGGCCAGAGAGCTTATCACCCTCAGCGGTTTTAGGCCCGGAGAAGACATTGAAATGGTTTTCACCGGACCCAGAGTCGGTGAAAAACTCTTCGAGGAGCTCCGAATAGAAGGTGAAGATATGCAGCGCACAAGGCATCCCAAAATCAGTATACGGAAGAATATTCCGATGGACCGCGAGAAGCTTAGGGCGGGTATAAACGAGCTGGTAAATATTGCCAAAGCACAAAACAACAGTCAAATAGTTCAGAAAATCAAGGAGCTTGTACCGGAATATATCGGCGGGGACCAGGAAAGTGCCTAAAGTGAGCTAAAGTGGCTAAAGTGACAGCTTTGCTGTCATTCTGAACGCAGCGCAGCGAAGTGAAGAATCTCTTTTTCGTTGGCCAGATCCTTCGGCTTCGCCTCAGGATGACACTTAGGTGTCACTTTAGGCACTTCAAACTTTAGTTCAACTACGGTATCCTCTTGTCGGTGAGCTTGCTGGGCTTATCAAGCAGCATAAGCGTGTCTAAGTCTGCCATCATCTCCTGCCGGTTAATACGAAGAGCTCGCTTATGCCTTCTGCGCCCTTCAGCGGCAGTCTCACCCATCTGGTCATAAGAACTGCACCCTAAAGGTATAAAAAACAAAGCGCACAAAACAATAACCAAAATCACCTTACACACAGAAACGCCTTTCATCATCATTCCCTCTTTGAAATCCAAATCTGGGCTATAGTTATCGGACGGGCTCCTTTTTATCTGTCAGCCCGCGTCTTTATTATTCAGGCAGTACAAACATACCCCTGCCTAATTATTTATTATAGCAATCACCAATGCTGTTGTCAAGCCCGTTGCCGATTTCCTGCCCTTATTTTAGGAATATTCTCATTTGCGGTACTTTCAACGGGCCTTATGCCTCAATTTCTAAGCCTGCCAACGCAACAATGCTCCCTCGTTCGGGAATGAGCCTGCCCCCCGGAAATAGAAGAAAAAGTCTTGTTTCTGCCCCCGAAACGCCATTTCTTCTGAAATCGCACCTCTTATATGCCGATAGCCCTCTTAATCAAGTGGAATACGATCTAAGACTGGACGATGCCGGAAATGAACGGCTCACTAAGCATCCACAGTGATGGATCCGCCACAGGCGTCGTGTTTATCTTTGAATTACCCTTCCAAACTCAGGAGGCCGTAAAATGAATAACGGCGAAAAAGAAATGATTGGCTTCCCGCAAGGCGGGGTCCCTCACCGTATTCTCGTCATAGACGACAATCCCGATATTCACAGGGATTTTAAAACCATTCTCCTTGAAGAGCAAGCTAACACAAAACTGGACTCGCTTGGTGCTAAGCTTTTCGGCCGCAGCGCATGTAAATCCACGCCCAAGAACAAGTATGAGCTCGATTTCG
>JBDRTM010000532.1:0-2140 GCA_043824065.1 Planctomycetota bacterium
GCAATGTCAGCAACAATCCCGTTTAGTGTTGTTATCCCCATTTCTATTTCCCTAAGAACATCGGAATTTTTTTCTGCCACCCGGGTTCCTTCAGAGACTTTTTCTACCGAATTCTCAAGAAGTTCTGACGCTTCAAGGGCAGCAGATGCACAACGTGTGGCAAGATGGCGAACCTCCTGTGCTACAATGGCAAAACCTTTTCCGTGTTCTTCAAATATTTCGCATGCAATTTACAGAAGTTCTTGCAGCAGATCTCAAGGAAGTTCTAAAGAATTACATAGATAGGAACGCAGACGAAATTTTTGACATTATGAGTCGCGAGACACGCTTGGGTTCCGGTACAAATATCAAATTTGATTTGCATGGAGTTAAACATCATGTACTTGAAAAAGTTGGTATCGAAATTGATCTTTACATGGACTCATTGGTGCAAGGCTTAACTGTGGAAGAAGAAGGGGCAAAGTTGACTCAAAGTAAGTATAATTTCTATGGCCCAGTTGGTGCTGTGCAAACAGGGCCAGGTGCTTCAGCGAATGTTGTGCAGAATTTGAGCACAGAAGACAAAGATGCATTGATGAATGCCCTTGACGAAATAAAGGAGTCTCTTAAAAAAGTTGAAGATATTGCCACATCTGAAAAGGAAGAAATTATCGAGATCGTTCAAGAGAGCAGAGAAGAACTACAAAAGCCGAAACCAAACAATATGAAGATTAGGACAATACTTACGCAGGTGGGCAGAACAATCCAAACCTTTGCTAGTATGCAGTCTGCATATCAACTATTAAAGTCCGCATTGATTCCACTAGGTATCGTTCTGCCCTGACTTTTCGATATAAGTAGTATCTGAAATAAGGAAAAGAAAAGGTCCTATTTTTTTGGTAGGAGATAATATGCCAAGAGATGTGTTTGGTAAATATCTAAGTGAGATAAATAAGGCATATTTACGTGGGGACGCGACGGAACATACACATCGGCCTGCGTTGAAGGCTTTAATTGAGGGGCTCGCGAAGAAGATAACAGCAACCAATGAGCCCAAGCGGACTGCGTGTGGGGCTCCAGATTATGTTGTCTCACGCAGAACCAAGGGCCTTGACCAAAATATTGGTTATATAGAGGCAAAAGATATTGGCACTAACCTTACCGAAGCAGCAAAGACAGAACAAATCAAAAGGAGATATTTGCCAAGCTTACATAATTTTATCCTGACGGATTATATTGAATTTCGCTGGTATACTTACGAAGAGTTGAGGCTAACAGCAAGGCTGGCGCGTGAGGGGAAAGGGGGAGCATTTGAGCTGACTGAGCAAGGATTGGCAGATGTAGAGGAACTACTTGGGCTATTTCTGCAACACGAGCCAGAGAAAATCTCTGGTGCGAAAGAATTAGCAGTGCGTATGGCAGGTCTTGCGAAGCTACTACGGAATATAACCAAAAGAACGTTTGAGCAAGAGGGTAAAAGAGGTCCATTGCACACGCAACTTGAGGCGTTTCGCAAAGTTCTCTTGCACGGTTTAACAGAAGAGCAGTTTGCAGATATGTATGCACAGTCAATCGCATACGGACTGTTCGCTGCAAGGTGTCACATCGAGGGCATCACTGTTTTCGGGAAGGATAAATACGCTGCGTTTCACGGAATCGATGAGAAAGCAGATGAATTGACGAGACAGCATGCTGCTTATCTGTTGCCGAAGACTAATCCGTTTCTGCGTAAAATATTTGGGCAGATTGTGGGGCCGGAATTAGATGATAGATTAGCTTGGCTGGTAGATGATATAGTGAAATTGCTCAGAGAAGCTAAGATGGAAGTTATTTTGAGGGGGTTTGGAAGAAAAAGAGGGCGTAGCGATCCGGTAGTGCACTTTTATGAAACGTTTCTAAAAGAGTATGATCCGGAACTACGGGAACTTCGGGGTGTTTACTACACGCCGGACGAGGTAGTAAGTTACATTGTCCGCAGTGTGGATTATTTGCTTAAGACGAAATTCGGCTTGAAGCACGGATTAGCTGATGAATCAAAGATAAAAGTGGATTCCCGCTTGCGCGGGAATGACAAGGAGGGAGATTCTTCGGCTTCGCCTCAGAATGACAAACGAGAAGTGCACAGGGTGTTGATATTTGATCCTGCGGTGGGTACGGGGAC
>JBDRTM010000533.1:0-2472 GCA_043824065.1 Planctomycetota bacterium
CGCAAATGGCAAGAATAAAAAATGCCTTGGCGTTTTTAAAAAAACAAGGTGGATTTTGGAAGGGGAGAAGATACGCTGCCGTTGTTCGATACCGATTTGCAGAGGCGTTTTCTCGATGAGGCACGCAAACAGGATATGCAGATTGCGTCGCTGGCTATGGGTGTTCTCAATAACGTTCCTTATAAGAGCGACCCGCGGGCAGAGCGATGGGTTGCAGATGGTATTGACGTTTGCAAGGCATTGGGTGTCAAAGTTGTTCTCTTGGCCTTTTTCGGCAACGGTGATTTGCGAAACGACAAGAAGGGCAAAGACGTTGTAGTTGAACGGCTCAAGCGGGTGGCTGCGAAAGCGGAAAAGGCCGGCGTGTTTCTCGCTATCGAATCCTGGCTCAGTGCCGAGGAGCATTTGGCCATCATCGACCGCGTCGGCTCGCCCGCCGTGAAGGTTTATTACGATGTGGCTAATTCCCATAAAGCTGGTTATGACATTTACAAGGAGATACGCCGGCTCGGCAAACACATCTGTGAATTTCACGCCAAGGATTATGACGATTTGTACGGTAAAGGCTCGATTGATTTTGAACAAGTCCGCGAGGCGATGGACGACATCGGCTATCGAGGATGGCTCGTTATGGAAGGGACGAAGATGCCGTTGGGTGTTGAGGAAAGCTGCCGATATGACGCTGAATATTTGCGGAGTATTTTTCCGCCGAAGGTGTAGCGCAATTGGGAAGTTCCACCCCCAAAAAGCCTTCGGCGAACTCAGGCCTGGGTTTGAGGGTGCCACCCGACCGCTGAATATTTGCGGGGCATCTTTCCGACGAAGGTGTAGATGCAAAAGAAGACGGCTTTCGGGCCGGAGAAAATGAAAGGTAAACTGATGAAATCGAGATATAAATTTGTAACTCTGGTGCTGGTTTTTGTCTTGGCGCAGCTCGCTGTCGGGACGCCGTTGGACGATTATATTAAAGCGCCGGATGATAACTACCGCTACAGTGTCGTGAATACCATCGCAGGTGTAGGTTATACCGCCTATGTTCTGGATATGACCTCGCAGTCGTGGCGGAGCAAGGATGAGGTGGACAGGACCCTCTGGCGGCATTGGCTGACGATAGTCAAACCCGACAGGGCGACTTCCAATAAAGCACTGCTCTGGATAACGGGCGGTAGTAATAACAGCTCTGCTCCGAGTAGAGCGGAATCGATGGTGGCCGGCGTTGCTGTTCTTACCAACACGGTTGTTGCGGAGCTGAGAATGGTTCCAAACCAGCCTTTGGTTTTCCCCGATGGGGGCAGGCCTCGATCTGAAGATGCGATTATCGCTTACACCTTCGATAAGTATATGAGCACCGGTGATAGTACGTGGCCGCTGCTGCTGCCGATGGTCAAAAGTGCCGTTCGGGCAATGGATACGATTCATAGCCATGTCTTGTCCGTCAGTAACGGCAAGCTCGATATAAATGAGTTTGTGGTTTCCGGGGGTTCCAAGCGAGGCTGGACTACCTGGCTGACGGCGGCGGTTGATAAGCGGGTAATCGCGATAATCCCGGCGGTCATCGACGTGCTGAATATGGCCGAGCAGATGAGGCACCATTTCAGCGCCTACGGCTTTTATTCCGATGCCATCGAGGATTACGAGGATCTGAATATTTTCAGCAGGCTCGATACGCCCGGTGGTGTGAAGCTGAGAAAATTTATAGACCCTTATGAGTATCGCAGCCGCTATACAATACCCAAGTGCCTGATAAACTCGTCCGGTGACCAGTTCTTTGTGTCGGATTCGGCCCAGTTTTATTTTCACGACCTGCCTGGCCCAAAATACCTTCGATATATCCCCAATACAGACCATGGTCTTAATGAAGATGCCGTGGGGAGTCTGTCGGCGTTTTACGGGGCCATACTGAAAGGTTCGCCGCTGCCGAAGTTTAGCTGGAAGGTTCGAGACGATGGTGCAATAGAGGTCGATACAAAGACAGCGCCGACGGCTGTAAAATTGTGGCAGGCGACGAATGAGAATACGCGGGACTTTCGGCTTGAGACTATCGGGGCGGTCTGGGAAAGTACGGACCTCGGTGCTCGCGGCGGGGGGACGTATATAGCCAAGGTTGCCGAGCCGAAGAAGGGCTGGACGGCCTTTTTCGTTGAGCTGAGCTACGATAGCGGCGGTCCAATTCCTTACAAATTCACGACCCAGATAAAAGTCGTTCCGGAGACTCTGCCGTTTGCCCAATAACAACGCCCTTGCCCGCCGCACCGATTCGCGTCGGAAGACGCGGGGGCTGGCGAAAGCCGTAGACAATAAGAAGGCCATCGCCAAACTCCGGCGGTGAGAAACAGGCCTAAGAGTTGTTTCGAAATTGGGTTTGATTGGGTTTGAATTGGGTTTGTTTTGACCAAGTGTCCAATTGGCAATATTTTCATAATCCTTTGTGATAAAGACATTTGCGTTCATTTTGGCCTTTCGGAAATTGGG
>JBDRTM010000534.1:0-3158 GCA_043824065.1 Planctomycetota bacterium
AGTCCGGGGTATTCCATTTATATGGTCTATATCGTTATGGCTTATGATAATGGCATCGATTTTATTTATTCCGGCGTAATCCAAAAACGGTGCGATAATTCGTCCGCCGATGTCGCTTTTGTGCAGCGAGCCTGCATCAAACAAGAGGTTGGCTTTGCCGGGAAGCTGAGCGAATATCGCCTGGCCGTGGCCGACGTCAAGACAGGTGATGACCAAATCGTCCCGATGTGTCCTCTGCCATTTCGTGGCGCCTAAGAAAGCAATCATTGCTAAAACAATCACCGTGTAGATCGCCTTTTTTAATAAGGGACGTTTCATTAAAGGACGCCAGAAATAAACAAAGCTGGCAAAAAGAACAAAACCATAATAGCAGATAATCACTACTCCCGGTACTTTACCTATGAGTATTTGTGAAATATCCAGATGGGCGATGAGTTCTACGAGCCAAATCAGCGAATCGGACAAGAAGTTCACTATTACACCCAATACTGCCGCCAAGCTCGGCAGCAGGAAAGACAGGATTATTTTCAAATATCCAATAGTCAAAATCAAAGCTATAAATGGAAAAGCAACCACCGTCCAGATGCTTGTAAGGGGATTAATCGTGTAAAAATGATACAGCAAAATGCCGGCGCCACCCAACCACGCCGCCAGCCCCATAGAAAATAATCTCAATAAATATTTACCAGGCCTTGCAATTGTGAGAAAGAATGGTTTGCCCATTTGGCTTACCCTGCTCCGGAAGCGGTCAGTTACTTTTTCATATATAAAAAACTCGATTCGCTCTGTAAAAAGTAAAATCCCGAGCACCGTGCCGAACGAAAGCTGCCAGCCAGCCTCGAATAACTGTGTCGGCCTTATAAGTAAAAGAATTATTGCCGCTAATGAAAGTGTGTTGAGACGATTGGAGTGTCGGCGAAAGAAAAATGATATGCAGAAAATACAGCATATGATGGCAGCTCGCAGTATCGGTGCTCTCGGTGGGACAATTAACAAAAAGATGCCAATCGCCACTATACAAATGACCGCACGGGCAGGCTTCATTAAACCTGCTGTTTTGCATAACCACCAGACAATTCCTATCAAAATGCCCAGGTGCATTCCGGACAGGCTGATAAAGTGCAATAGTCCGGTTTTGCGAAATGCCCTGTAAGTAATACTGTCGATATTGCCTCTATAGCCCAACAGCAATGCCTTCAGTAAGCCCCGGCTTGGCTCTTCCGGTGACACATTACCCAACAATGCCTGTGCGGCCGATTGCCTCATCTTTCTTTTTACTTTTGTGAAAATACCCGACCACCTGTCATTCTGAGCGAAGCGAAGAATCTCGATGCCGTCTCGCGATTTTACCGATGCGGCGATAAAAACATTTTTCCGTGCTAAGTACTTGGCCACATCAAACTGGCCGGGGTTGGTAGGGGGGCTGAATCTGTCCAGCCGGCAGTATGCCTGTATGTAATCGCCGGCCTTCAAGTCCAGCACCGGCTCATCAACCTGTACGCGCACAGTGCCGGCTGCCTTTGCCCAGCCGTCGATAGTTTCTACTTCGGTAAGCTTAAGGTAGAAGCTGGTGGCCGGGTCGGTGAACTTGAATCTGACGAATTCCCAGTTTCGGTTTTTGTTAACATACGGCTCAGTAGCAATCAGGCCGCGAATCGTTGCCAGTTTCGGCACGTCGGCGACAAGATTGTGAATATCATTCGGCTTTGGCTGATGAAAACTGAGCAGCCGAATCGCACCGAGACATACGAAGCAGGCCAGGGCCAAGTACGCCGTGGCGTATTGGTGAGTTGTGAGTAGTGAGTGGTGATTAGAATAAGATTGTTGGATGATAAAGAAGAAAATAGTTGCTGCGGTAAGCAGAGCAAGCAGTATTAGCCAGAGCCAGAGGAGCCGTGACCCGAGCAATGTATGTTGTATCAGAATCCCTGCTATAAGGCCCACGGCGACAAAAACAAGGGGGCAGGTACTTACGATTTGCTTATGAAGATTTCTGCCGGCTAATTGCTGGTCAATCAGGGCTAACTTTCGCTGGATGTCGTCCATAGCAAAACAGGCTACAGACTCAAAGGGCAAGACACAAGACTAATTTTGAGGCCAAACAGAGGGAAATCTTGACGTTCTCTGAAGGAGTTAGACTTGGCTTAAAGGCCTTGATCGCTCTTGAGAGCAGCAAAAGACTTGCCATATTGGGCGGAACTGAAAAGAAATTAAAACCCATACCCCGCAGAAGAAGCGGAACATGAAGAGGTTTTGCAATTTATTGAAAGTAATCGGCTTATGGGCAGAGGGATCGGCTATGTTGACGCTCACCTGCTTGCCTCTGCGGTTCTAACGGGAATTCCATTTTGGACACTTGATAAAAAGCTGCAGCAGGTGTCCTTAAAGTTTGGTATTAGCTTGCAATAACATCCACTGCAAAAAGACTACAGAGTCAAGGGCAAAGACTCAAGACTAATTTTGACCATACTCAAGAGGCAGGACTCAAGTGATAAATTCGCCTCGGGTGGGACAAATTTTGCCAGAGTGGTAACGAAGAATGGATTCCCGCTCCTTCGACCTTGCTCAGGACAAGTTTAGCGGGAGTGAAAATCCTACGAGCCACAATTCACGATTCACGTTTCACGATCGTTTCTTTTCCGTTCATATATGGGCGAAGGGGTTTTGGTATTGTTATCGAGCCGTCGGCGTGCTGGTAAAGCTCTAAAATCGGTATCAGTATTCTCGGTGAGGCGATGACAGTATTGTTGAGTGTATGGCAGAACTGGTTTCCCCGCTTTCGCGGGGACGAGCTTGCCCCTGCGGAAGCAGGGGTGGCGGGGTCTTTGTAGCGGAGGTTCATTCTTCTGGCCTGGAATTCGTAGAATTTGCTTGCGCTGTGGGTTTCGCAGTAATTGCCGCGCGAGGGCATCCAGGCCTCGATGTCGAATTTTTTCACCTGGCCTCTGCCGAGGTCGCCGGTACAGACATTTGCAACCCGGTAGGGCAGCTCCAGGGCCTGCATCACAGCCTCGGCATTGGCTAAAATCTCATTGTGGAACTTATTGCTTTCTTCAACGCTGTTCTGGCAGATTACCACCTGCTCGACCTTGTCGAACTGGTGGATTCTGTAAAGGCCGTAGGTGTCTTTGCCTGCGGCGCCGGCTTCACGTCTAAAG
>JBDRTM010000535.1:0-4985 GCA_043824065.1 Planctomycetota bacterium
TTTTTCGTTGGCCAGATCCTTCGGCTTCGCCTCAGGATGACACGTAAGTGTCATTTTGGTCATTTGATATTGTTTCGTATTTCGATATTCGAATTTAATCATTCACCACTCACTACTCACCAATTACTAAATTGATGTCCGGCAGTGCAGGAGGTAAAGATAAAGACAATGGCAAGACAACAAAAAGCTATGGGCGTTTTTTTTATAGTCGTGTGCGGTATATTTGCCGGCTTCCCTGCTCCATCTGCGAAGGGCCAGCCCCAAAAAGCACCACGCTCGGATGAGCCGAAACTGCTCGAAGAGCTCCTCACCGGTCCGATGCTGCAAAGCACGCTTCCGAGAAGCGTGGCGGAGGTCGATGAAATCATTTTTGCCTGCCGTCAGTTGAACTATGATCCACACTGGTACGCAAATTTTGGTTATTATGCGGACAGCGCAGAGCGAAAAGCGTATCGGGCAATGGGCCGGTTGTGCAAACTGAACATCAGAACCGGCCGGGTTACTGTATTGCTGGATGACCCGCAGGGCACAGTCCGCGACCCGCAGGTACACTACAGCGGCAGAAAGATTATATTCTCCTACCGCAAAGCCGGCTCGGAAAACTTCCATCTCTACGAAATCAATGCCGACGGAAGCGGTCTAAAGCAGCTTACCGATGGTCTGTATAATGACATTGAACCTACCTACCTGCCGGACGATACAATCGTGTTCTGCTCCAACCGTTGTAATCGCTGGGTAAATTGCTGGCTGACCCAGGTGGCTGTGCTGTATCGCTGCGATGCCGATGGAAATAATATTCGCCCAATATCCAGCAATAATGAGCACGAGAACACTCCCTGGCCGCTGCCGGACGGCCGAGTGCTCTATCAGCGCTGGGAGTATGTGGACCGCAGCCAGGTGCACTATCACCATCTCTGGACGACCAATCCTGATGGGACGGGCCAGATGGTCTATTACGGGAATTTTCACCCCGGCATTGTGATGATTGATGCCAAGCCTATTCCCGGTACAGAAAAGGTAGTAGCGGTGTTCTCTCCCGGCCACGGTCGCAAGGAGCACGATGGACAAATTACCATTGTAACACCCAAAGCCGGGCCGGATGAAATTGCATCCGCCCGGTTTATCAGCAAAACAAAAAATTATAGGGACCCTTATCCGTTTTCGGAAGATTGCTTCATCGTGGCCCAGGGCACCAGGATACTTGTAATGAACGGCCGCGGTGAAACGAACGAGATTTATCGACTGCCGGCGGAACTTGCCGAGGCCGGTGTGCAATGCCATGAGCCCCGACCTTTGCTGCCGAGACCGCGGGAGCGAATAATTCCACCACGGATGAATCCAAAGCAGACAACCGGTCGGCTGATTCTAACGGACATCTACAGCGGCAGACGCATGCAGGACGTCAAGCGGGGTGAAATCAAAAAACTGCTTTTACTGGAAACCCTGCCTATGCCAATCCATTATACTGGCGGCATGGAACCGCTCAGCTACGGCGGGACATTTACGTTGGAGCGAATCCTTGGAACGGTGCCTGTTGAGCCGGACGGCTCGGCTTATATGGAAGTGCCGGCGTTGCGAAGCCTGTTTTTCGTTGCCCTGGATGAAAACAACAGCTCGGTCAAAAGAATGCAGAGCTTTCTGTCAGTTATGCCGGGCGAGACGACCAGCTGTCTCGGCTGCCATGAACAGCGGACCCGGACGCCGATGGCCAAAGGCCAAAGCACACTTCAGGCCTTGAGTCGCCCAGCCAGTAGAATCACGCCCATTGCGGGTATTCCGGATGTATTTGATTTTCCACGGGATATCCAACCCATACTCGACAAGCATTGTCTTAGCTGCCACGGATACGAAGCGACCGAGGAGGGCGGCCCCCGGGCCGGTCATGTGATACTCAGTGGTGACCGTGGGCCGCTTTATTCCCATAGCTACTACACGCTGACTCTCTGGCGCCAGTTCGCTGACGGACGCAACCAGCCAAAGAGCAATCTTGCACCAAGGTCCATCGGCAGTAGTGCCAGTCCGCTGATGAAGAAATTCGATGGCAGCCATTACTCTGTCAAGGCCACGCGCCAGGAACTGGATATGATTCGTTATTGGATTGAGTCCGGAGCGCCTTATCCCGGCACGTATGCGGCATTAGGTTGTGGTATGATTGGTGGATACGCCGAGAACGAGCAGGACCAGTCCGACCACCAGTGGCCCAGCACGATCGCTGCTGCCGAGGCTATTCGGCGGCGCTGTGTACAGTGTCACGACAAATCGCTTCCGCTGCCGCTGGCACTTTCGGACAATCGCGACATTCCACCGTGGAATGCCCAACCGGGCTATGTGCCGCGACACTTAGTGTTTAATCTGACACATCCGGAGAAATCTCTAATCCTGCTTGCACCGCTGTCGGGCCAGGCAGGGGGGTACGGCCTATGTAAGCCCAGGGGTGAAGATGTTAGGCAGAACGAGCCTGTAACCGTTTTCGCCGACACTAACGACCCGGACTATCAGAAAATTCTGGCCCTATGTGAAGCCGGCAAGGAACATCTCGAACAAATCAAACGATTCGATATGCCTGATTTTCGACCACGACCTGCGTATGTTCGCGAAATGAAAAGATATGGAATTTTACCGAAGGAGATTGCAGCGGATACCGCGATAGATGTTTATGCGACCGACCGGATGTACTGGCGGTCACTGTGGTATAAACCTAACGACAAGGGTGAGTAGTTAGTGGTGAGTAGTGAATTAATCAATTAACAAGTAGTCATGTAGTTATGGAGTAAATTAAATATGAAAAAACACGAGATGAGCAAACTAAAAGTGTGGACATGTATGTTTCTGGCGTTTGCCGGCTTCGTCAGCATCACGACTGCCGCTAAGGCCGGGAGGAGCTATCTCTCTCCGGCAGCACTGGTCGCAGACAACCAGAGCAAAACGCTCTATATTGCACAAGCCACTGCGAAGCAGGTGGCGGTTTTCAACATCGCCGCCGGCAAAGTAACCAAGGCGTTTTCACTTCCAGGTAATCCAAGTGGACTGGCCCTATCTGCCGACAGGTCGCGCCTGTATGTTACCTGCGCATTGACCAAAGGACGGGTCAAGGTGGTCAATCTGCTGACCGGAAGAGTCAGTTATACGCTACCCGCAGGCCACACACCTATGGCGCCCGTACTCAGCTTAGACGGCAAGACCTTGTACGTCTGCAACCGGTTCAGTGATAACGTCTCGGTCATTGACATAGCTGCCCGCAAGGAGCTGACCCGGATACCTGTCCAGCGTGAGCCGGTCGCGGCGGCAATTACCCCTGACGGCGGGTTTCTGTTCGTGGCCAACCATCTCCCGGCCGGCGCCGCCGACAGAGGAGATATCGCCGCGACCGTTTCAGTCATTAACACTAAGACCAATAAGGTAGTGGACACTATTGGGCTTCCCAACGGCACCACATCGCTGCAGGGAATCTGTATCTCGCCCGATGGCCGATACGCCTATGCCACGCACATCCTCGCCCGATATACAGTTCCAACCACGCAGCTGGAGCGGGGATGGATAAATACCAATGCGCTCAGCATTATCGATGTCCGGAACGAACAGCTAATTGACACTGTCCTTTTAGATGATGTGGATAATGGGGCCGCCAATCCGTGGGCCGTTGGTTGCACAAGCGATGGAAAATATATCTGCGTAACCCACGCCGGAACCGATGAATTGAGCATAATAGATGCACCTGCCATGATGGACAAAATCAGGAAATATCACGCTGACCAAAGAAACGCTCAGAACCGAACAACCGGACAGGATAGCTACGGAAGTTATGGTACAAGTTCAACACCTTCATCACCTTCATCAAACATTCCAAACGAGCTGAGTTTTCTTTACGGGATTCGGCAGCGTATCAAGCTTTGCGGCAAAGGCCCTCGTGCACTTGCAATTGTCGGTTCCGATATTTACGTTGCGGAATATTTTACAGACAGTATGACGGTAGTTGATATAGACAAAACGACGGGGACCAAAACTACTGCTTTAGCGCTCGGATCAACTCCAAAAATGTCTATAAGGCGCAGAGGTGAAATGCTTTTCCACGATGCTTCGCTTTGCTTTCAGCACTGGCATAGCTGTTCAAGCTGTCATCCGGGCGGTGCCCGGGTCGATGCCCTGAACTGGGACCTGCTTAACGATGGTATAGGCAACCCTAAAAATACAAAAAGTCTCCTGTTTTCGCACAGGACCCCGCCGGCGATGTTTACGGCTGTGCGCGAAAACACCGAGACGGCTGTGCGCTCAGGAATCAGGCATATCCTGTTTGCGGTGCGCCCGGAACAGGAAGCCGTTGCAATCGATGAGTATCTCAAGTCGCTCAAACCGGTTCCGAGTCCTTATCTAATCAACGGCAAACTAAGCGCCTCAGCCAAACGAGGACGAAGAATATTTAGCAAGGCACGCTGCGCTTCTTGTCATAAGGGACGACTGCATACGGACCTGCGGCAATACAATTTGGGCATAGGCAAAGGGCTGGATAAAGACCAAAAGTTTGATACGCCGACTTTGGTCGAAGTCTGGCGGACCGCACCATACCTATACGACGGACGGGCCGTTACTATTGAGGAAGTCCTTACAAAGTACAATCCCGACGATAAGCATGGACTAACGTCCAACTTGTCTGATAAGGAAATTACGGATTTGGCCAACTTCGTGCTTTCGCAGTAAAATCTTAGAGCATAACGATAATATACGGAGATCGATAAAATGAGAAAAGGTGCTTGTCTTTTAACTATGGTATTGCTTTCTCTGCCCTTAATTTCAATTAGCTGCCATTCATACGAAGCCAAGGTTTTAGATGTCGCGGACGAAGTGACCATTGTTAGCCCATCGAACGCAGCAATCGCAGAAAATTTAGCGGCGAAAGAGATTCGCCGTTATCTGTATTTACGGACCGGCAAGCTGCTCCCAATCGTCCAAAGCAAAAACAAACTACCTTCGAAAACCTCTCTGATTGT
>JBDRTM010000536.1:0-9495 GCA_043824065.1 Planctomycetota bacterium
GCGCGCATTTATACGAATTTATGCCAATTCATGTCAATTTATGCTCATTTTTTGACGTGTTTTTCTTATCTATCTTGCCTATACCCTGCAAGCTGACACACCAACCCCCATTTTTAGCTTAAAAACGAGGATTTACCCCCAAAATCAGAAAAAAACCTGAAAACCCCCAATTTCACCACATTTTGGAAAAATGTTGTTATGGATTTTGTTAATATAGGCTGCTGATTTTACTGTATAGCCGAGTCCTTTTCGATTACCTTTTGTTCCTGTGCCTTTTTGAACTCAGCTAATTTTTCGCGTAGATTACTATCAGCTAATGCCAAGATTTGCACAGCCAATACAGCGGCGTTTTTCGCCCCCGCCTTCCCGATAGCCACAGTTGCCACCGGCACGCCGGGCGGCATTTGTATCGTGCTCAGCAGCGCATCGATCCCCTCTAATCCGGAGCTTGAAATCAATGGCACGCCGATGACCGGCAGTGTCGTCTTCGCTGCCAAGGCGCCCGCCAGATGTGCAGCCATACCCGCCGCGGCAATGATTACTTTTATCCCGTTTTTAGCCGCTGTTTGGGCAAATTCAGCGGCTATTTGCGGCGTGCGGTGCGCCGAAATTATCCGCACCGCCGGCTCAATACCAAAATAGCCGAGCTGTTCAATGCAGTTTTGCATTACGTCCATATCACTGTCTGAGCCCATCACTACCGCCACAGGAGATGTTTTTTCAGATACCATATTGATTTCTCTTTTTAACAGGTTACAATATTACACAATCTCAAATTATGCGGTAATAGTAATGGCCAAGTGCCCCAAAATGCAAGTTTAAATAATTGCATAGGGTGTAACGGGGTAAAATTCTGTAATCGGGTGTAAATCTGAAATAAGAGTCATGCATCAGTTAAGGGGGTGCTAAAGATGCCAAAAAGAAAATCCATTGTCGCAGGTCAGTTTTATCCGGGCCAGTACGACTCCTGCGTAGACGAAATCAACGAGTGCCTTGATGCCAGAGCGCTGAGCGAGCCGTTGCCTGAAACGATAGTAGCTGGCATTGTTCCGCACGCCGGCTGGACTTTCAGCGGCAGTTTAGCCGCGTTGGTCTTCTTAGCTATAAAGCAACAGCACGAAAAGGTCCATACCTTTGTGATATTCGGAGCCGCCCACGGTTACTTTGGCCAATCACCGGTAGTTTATGACAGGGGCAGCTGGATGACGCCGCTCGGCGAGGTCGCCATTGACGAGGAGCTGGCCGATGCCGTATTGAGTGCCGGCCCCGCTGTCAGCGACGCCAGCGCCCACAGGGCCGAGCACAGTATCGAAGTGCAGGTCCCGTTTATGCAGTATTTGTTCCCCGGTGCGAAGATATTGCCCATTATCGTCCCGCCGAGAGAGCAGGCCGTGGCGTTGGGTAACTCTATTGGCCAGATTATCAACAAAGACGAGCACAAGAAAATCGTTTGTATCGGCTCGACCGATTTGACCCATTACGGCCCGCGCTACGGCTTTACGCCGATGGGCGTAAGTGCGGACGCTTTAAAATGGGCTGACAGTGTCAATGACAAAAAGTTTATTGACTTGGCCTTGAAGCTTGAGCCGGAACGTTTGCTTGCCGACGCCGCTGAGAACTGCAATGCCTGCGGCGCGGGCGCAGCGGCCGCTGCAATCGCAGCCGCAAAACAAATCGGAAAAACTGAGGGTTTATTGCTTGTACACGCCAACAGTAACGAGGTAATGCTCCGCAAAATGGGCACCGCAAGCGCCGACAGTGTCGGCTACGCGGCTATAGTCTTTTAGTGGAGAAATTTCAAATTTAAGATTTCAGATTAGTGATTCGTGGCTCGTGAAGTGCAGGGGTCTTATATTGCAAAATCAACATCGTTTGGGTTCTTATACGGAAACCATATAAGAGGCCTAATAAGAAGGAGAACTGGCCTAAGTCGTTTCCAAGGGATTACTTATGGACTTTGGGCAAAGGGGTGTTATACTGAGGCTCGGAGAGGTCAGGAGTTTTATACGGAAACCATATATACATCGTTATGTGATATAGGAAATCCTGAAGACATCTAATAGAAAGAGGGACGACATTATGAAAAAGCTCATCATGGTATCCATCATTGCAATGGCTGCAAGTGGTTTAGCTCTCAATGCCAGGGTCGAAATCGAGTGCATCGCCGTCGTTGGCCGGTAGCAGCATCAATAGCGGTGCCCCTAACCAGTCGTTCGAGCGGACGCGATGACGGTATGCGGCTAAAGTTCAAATTTGGTGGCGCGCCGCTCAACTCTAACGTTATATTTATTATGACGGGAAGGAAATAAAATGAACAGAGACATTAGCAATATATTGAGACAGAATAATTCTTGTGGTTTTACAATGCAACGTGTGATATTACTTTTATCAAAAATTTTCTTATTGACGGTCGTATTTTTAGTAAGTTTTGGTGCAAAAAATATCTCGGAAGAGAAATTAAAAGTAGCCACATGTCAATTTCCTGTCTCAGGAGATATTAAGAGCAATGCAGATTATATTAAGCGATTCATCAAAGAGGCGGCTCTAAATAAAGCTGATATCGCTCATTTTTCAGAAGCAGCTCTTAGTGGATATCCGCCCAAAGATATACCATCATTTCAAGATTTTAATTGGGATGACTTAAGAGCTGAAACTTATGATATTATGTCATTAGCCCAAAAACATAATATTTGGGTTGTTTTAGGCTCAACTCATTACATTAGTGAAAATGAAAAGCCCTTAAATTGTTTGTATATAATTTCAAACGAAGGAAAGATTGTCGATCGTTATGACAAGTCAATGTTAACAGGTGGTGATTTAAAATATTATACTCCCGGCAATCACATAGTGTCTTTTGAGTTAAAAGGATTTAAGTTAGGTTTTTTAATATGTTATGATTCTTGTTTCCCGGAAATGTATAATATATATAGACATAAAGATGTAAAAATAATGTTTCATTCCTTTTATAACGCACACCACAAAGGGAAAACTATATTAGACGAAATCATACCTGCGGAAATCAGGGTGAGAGCCTCAGATAATTTAATGTGGGTAATTGCCAGTAATTCATCCGGCCATTATTCATCATGGCCAACTTGTATTGCCAGACCAGATGGGTCATTGGAATCCCTTGAAAGAGGAGTTACTGGAATTCTTTATCGCGAATTTCCGGATGATGATCGCACGAATAATTTCCCGAGCTGGACCCACAATAATAAGATGATGAAGTTACCTGAAAATGAAATATATCACAATGGAGTACCATCTAAACATCCAAGAGCACTCAATACTAAATCATTACCGTAAAAAACATAGCCAATCGCTGCAACGGAACGCAAACGCGTTTGGGTTTCTTGTTAGTTCCTTAAGCCGGGCACGGTTTGTTATTATTAGTTAGGCGGGAAAATGATTAAGGCCAAATACAAACATACGAACATCGTTGCCCGGGAGTGGCGAAAGCTTGCTGAGTTCTACCAGCGGATTCTTGGCTGCATTCCAGCTCCTCCGGAGAGAGCCGGTACCGGAGAATGGGTCGAACGGTGTACAGGTGTGCCCGGCGCTGAGGTCCGTGGTATTCATTTGCGTCTCCCGGGTTATGGTGATGACGGGCCCACGCTCGAGATATTCCAGTACAATAGAGCACAGAAGCGGCCGAAAACAGCAATCAATCGTCCGGGCCTTGCGCATCTTGCCTTCGAGGTTGACGACGTCGAAGCGGCCAGAGACGCGGTGATCGCGGCTGGTGGTGAGTGCGTTGGCGAGCTGGTCACCGTGGAGATCCCCGGTGCCGGCAGAATCACGTTTGTATATCTGACCGACCCCGAGGGAAACATCATCGAATTGCAAAAGTGGGAGTAACCTTGCCGAACGTTCGACATCAGATAGCGGGCGGCTAAGGATTTGATATTCAATATTAACAACTGATTTAAGGAGGTGTTTGCGTATGGGCATTAAAGCTTTTATTACAGCAGCGTTTTTGTTTGCGGCGTTATCAACAGTTTCCGCGGAACCGCTCCCCGTCTATTTCGGAACTTATACGTCGCGGGGAGAGAATTCCAGTAAGGGGATATACCGCAGCGTGCTTGACCTGGAGACGGGAAAACTCTCCGAACCGGTTCTTGCGGCCGAGGCCAGGAATCCATCGTTTCTCGAGATTCATCCCAACGGGAAGTTTCTGTATGCCGTCAGTGAGTCCGGCGGAGCCGGGAGTGTCAGTGCGTATGCGATCGACAGTGACACGGGAGGCCTCAAGCTCCTCAATCAACAGTCGTCAGGCGGTGCAGGGCCATGCCATGTCAGCATCGACCATGCAGGAAAGAACGTGCTCGTTGCCAACTACGGCAGCGGGAGCGCTTCGGTGATTCCTATTAAATCGGACGGCAGACTCGGAGAACCGACCGGCTTTGTGCAGCACGCCGGTTCCAGCGTGAACCCCGGGCGCCAGAAGGGGCCCCATGCACATTCGATAAACGTCAGCCCGGACGACCGTTTTGCCTTCGTCGCCGACCTTGGAATCGACAAGATTATGATTTACAGGCTGGACATTGAAAAGGGGACCATCATCGCCAATAGCCCTGGGTTTGCAAAGGTCAAGCCCGGCGCCGGACCGCGACACTTTGCCTTCGGCCCGAAGGGGAAGTACGCGTACGTAATCAACGAGATCGATTGCACGGTAAGTACCTTTGCCTACGAGTCGGCTTCGGGCGCTCTGACGGAGATACAGACCATCACGACGCTTCCGAATGAGTTTGACGGGTCAAATTCGTGCGCTGAGGTACGCGTGCACCCGAGCGGGAAGTTTGTCTATGGCTCGAACCGAGGGCACGACAGTATTGTGGTTTACCGGGTTGACCCGGCCAAAGGGACGTTGACTTTCGTCGAGCACGAGACGGCCGATATCAAAACGCCGCGGAACTTCAACATCGACCCGACGGGCAAGTTCTGCCTCGTCGCCAACCAGGGTAAGGACAGTGTTGTTGTCTTCCGTGTCAACCAGAAAACCGGTGCGCTTGAGCCGACGGGGCATAAAGTCTCCATCGCCAGGCCGGTCTGTGTCCGGTTTCTAATACCGGCGTCGTGACGTTTCTGAATGAGCGGGTGATTTTGCCTTGAGACGCTTTAGGAAGGCCGTAGTCGGCTTAGTGTTACGTAGTGCCGTAGTTGGTTTGGAGAACGCCATAATGCAGACTCTCCTGTATGTGATGGATCTCTTTGGCGTTGCAGTTTTTGCGATAACCGGCTCGTTAGCCGACGGAAAAAAGCGCATGGACCTTTTCGGAGTTGTCGTCCTGGCAACTGTTACAGCCCTGGGAGGAGGCACACTCCGGGATTTGATTTTGGGTGCCGGCCCTGTTTTCTGGGTTTCAGCCCCAATCTATCTGGTGGTGGCAGTAGCAACGGCGATTGTAACTTTTTTCTTAGTTCGCTTTTGTGACCTGCCGCCCAAGCTGCTTTCAGTGGCTGATGCTTTCGGCCTGGCCGTGTTCACGGTGTTGGGAACACAGAAGGCTTTGGACCTGGGGACTTCCTGGGGCATTGCCGTAGTCATGGGGGTTATGACCGGCGTTGTCGGCGGTATGATCCGTGACGTCCTCTCGGGAGAAATACCACTGATTCTACGTCGTGAGATCTATGCTACGGCCTCCCTTTGCGGGGCAATTACGTTCTCAGGCGTTTCGGCCGCTCTGGGAAACCAGGGCCTTGCCGCCATTGCCTCGGTTGCTGTAACTCTCGGATTAAGGCTTTCTGCAATCAAGTGGAAGATGTCACTTCCTCTGTATATCTCTCATGAGGATGACGACAGATAATAAACAAGAACATGCGAGCGACTCCGACATGGCCGTGTTGCAGCCAATCGGAGCGCCCGATGCAGGTCGTTAGCTGAGTTTTTGGATTTTATTGGTCTGATCTCGTTGCTCGTCGTTCGTGTCTCGTATCTTGCCGGTTGAGATTGCCGCGCAGCTTCGCTGCTCGCAATGACGGTATTTATATTTCGTGGATTTTGGGTTTCATTAGTGAAAGAGGGAATTATGACAGCCCTTTGACGCTTCGACAAAGCTCGGTGCAAGCCATTAGTTATTGCCTTTTCCCTATTTGTTGATAAAATGTAATTGCCGGAGCGCCTACCTCTGTGTGCCATATCTGCTCTGGCATTTTTTTTATTCGAATATCAGCGCAGAACACCCTTGATAAAACTCTGATGCTCACTAAAATTAAGTCGGGTAGTTATTGAATTGTCTATTCACAAGAGATTTCGAATTTGGTTCAAAACGGATTTTCTGAAAGGCAAAACATAATGGAAGATAAAACCGTACAACTTCCTTGGGAGGCCTTAAAACACACAGAAGGAGATATCCCCTGGTCGGCGTTGTATAAGTTCGCCGCAGAGGTAGTAGTTGATCCATCGGTAGTAGATGCACTTATCGAATTGTACGAGCAGGCCCTGGAATCCGGGTATGACCACGAACATTACGAAGAGTTTTATGTTCCGGCGATATTTGCCCTGGCAGCGCCGCAGCTTAGCGATGAGAGGCGCAGTGAAATTGGCGCCTTCTTAGTTGAAAAACTGGCTGAAGCCGGATATGAAGATGACGACTTATTGATGGAGGTTTTGACGGCAGCTTGCGGCTCGATGGGCCCTGTGATTCTACGGGTTGTTCTGGAGACGATAGCTACAGAACCAGACCATGAAGGCGCCTGGTTTCACCTGTGGGGACTTACAGAATTGGCTCCAAAAAGCAATGACACTGAAGTTCGTGACCGCGTAATCAGGGTATGCACAGAATCACTTCAACAGGCGGACCGTGGAGAGATTGAACCGATAGAAGCTATCAACGCTGCCTGGACCCTGGCTGCTATGAAATACGATGAGTGCGTCAAGCTTCTACGGCGCTTGAAAAAGAAAGCTGCGAGGTCGTTTTGCAGCGGTGATTATGCAGATGCCCTAAAGCTCTTGAAGGGGCGTTTGAATTATACTCCTCCGTTAAACTTGTGGGAAAAGCCGGTTAAAGAATGGTTTGAGCCGCGATGGCAGATGGCAAAAAACTGGTACGCCGGAGAAGACAGCAGAGAGTATGAGGACCCCGAACGGTGGGCCCAGGAGCTTGCCGGCAGATTTATGGAATCAGAGGAAGCGGGGAAATTAAACCCCGAACTATTCGAGGATGCAGGTTTTATCATATATAATCTACTGGTGTATGCCTGGACATATACAAATGGAAGCCCGGAGAAACTTGATGAATACACGCTGGAACAAGTGCTGCTGGAGGTGTTCCCTCGTAAGATTACTGCTGAGCGGGACCTGTTTGAAAAAGTAGCCCCCGTAACCGAGGTTTTTCTGAGGTGGCTGGAATCTGAAGGCATACTGGCCAATACTTTTAGCTTAGTTGAAACTGTCCGTGGCTGGGCTGACACAATTGTTGCTAATGGCATGAATCCACAGTATTGGGGGATGGCCAAGAGTTTTATGATGCAAGCGAGGGCCGATGGGGTGGATACGCAAGACGAGCAAGCTGTGCAGCGGTATATGGTCGAATACAATCTTCGGCTTATGGGGCGAAACTTGTCTGCCCAACCTGACCACAGAGACCTTTTACCACCGATACCTATAGTAGAGCAGTCACCCAAAATCGGCCGCAACGCTCCTTGTCCCTGTGGTAGCGGCAGGAAATACAAGAAGTGCTGTGGCGGAATAAAGAGTGCGGGCATAGACAGGTAAAGTCTGGTTGGCATTTGTATTTTTTTTGACATTAGATTATGCAGGCGTTGGATCTGGTTTTTACTTAGAGCCTATCCGAATAACTATTTGCTCTGGCCTGTCATTCCTTCGCTTTGCTCAAGGACAGGTCTGAACGAAACGTAGCGAAGTGAAGAATCTCCTCTTCGTTGGCCAGATTCTTCGGCCCTTCGGCTTCGCTCAGGGCAAGCTTTTTTTCGCCTCAGAATGACAAAGGACGAAGTTTATTCGGATAGGCTCTTAGTAGAGATGCACTTTTATACTGCAATCGGTTGATAAACCTGGTCAAGATTCGTTTAATCTACCCCCTCCAAAAAACTTACACCTAAAGACAGGGCAACTATGACGTGCGTAACTACAATTGTGTTTACTGCAAAAAGAAACGCCTTGGGATTGTCAAAGTTTTTCTCGGCATTTCTTATGCTTTTCCAAATCCATGGCAGTGTTACTACAGCGGTTATTGCCAATACAGGAATCGTTTTGAGAACAACGCCTAAGGCCAAAAGTATAAATACACCTGCCAAGCCAAACTTTAACAGCACAATCGCTCTTTGTTTGCCGAGTCTCACTACCAAATTTCGTTTTCCAACCAGCCTGTCCTGGTAATAGTCCGGTATTTCGTTCAGAACAGCTAAGCAAAACACACTCAATCCGCTGATTAGAGAGACAAAAAACGGCACAAAATCAACTTTTTGAGTTTGAATGTAATAACTGCCCAAAACCATAAACGGACCATAGCAAAGGCCTATCACTGTTTCACCAAAACCACGATACGCCCACCTGATTGGTGGGCCGATATAAAAGTACGCACCGAGAAATCCTAAGAAAGCAAACAAAAGCACCTGCCAGCCTGTTTGCAGAGTCAGGTAAAGGCCAATGACAAATGCAAGCCCAAGAGCGAAGATGCCGGCCTTGAAAAACCAATTTGGGATATCAGGCTGTTGGAGAGAAAAAATTCTGTCGCCGCCTTCTTTGGCGTCAAAATATTCATTGAACAGCTCAACGGCAATAAGAACAAGAAATATCCCGGCAAGTCCCCACCAAAAGTGAGGCCAGTGAAGTTTTCCCAGAGTGTTAAATGCTATGACCTGGCCTAAAAAAAAGGGAAGTAATCCTGCAAAGAGAAAGAACCGATACCTTATCAGTTTTATCAGGTTCATAGCAGGATTAAATCTCTATCCAGTTATTTGATTCAGCCAAAAGCTTCGGGTCGGCAATTACTTTCTTCGTAAATTCAACCACCTCCGGGTTTTTCCAGGCTTTTTTGTAATTTTCCCAAATCTGACTCAGGCCCTGCTTCTTCAAATCGCCGCAGATAAAAGGCAGCGGGCCTATAAGCTTGACCTTTCCGTTGGGAGCCACCAGCAAACTTGCCGAAGGACACTGGAGGCGATATTTCAATTCTTCGATCACATCGTAAGGATAGTGGTAAATTTTCATTTTGCCTTTATATTGAGCGGTTTTTTGCTGCAATACTTCAAAGAATTCGGCATACTCATCATCAGATGGACACAGGATATCCCAGTTTTGAGCTGCTCGGCCGATTCGCATTGTTTTGCCCGTATAGAAGCCATAAACGCCTAATGAATAGGCTAGTTCAATGATATCGCCGATTTCATTAATGTTAAACTGTGTTGGAACAAAAACGATTTCAGTATTAACGCCGTACTCTGTAAGCAGTTTGCAGGCCGCCACTGCTTTTCCCCAGTCGCCTCGCAGTCGTAATCTCTCGTGTGTTTTAGAAGTTGCGCCGTCTAAAC
>JBDRTM010000537.1:0-2526 GCA_043824065.1 Planctomycetota bacterium
CGCCTCGCCAGTCGTACTGGATGAGGTAGAGGATTGGGTTGGCGCCTTGCGGGAGCAGCGCGCCGGCGTCCACGACAGCGGCAAGGAACACCGCGACAAGAAAATCACCAAGAGCGGATGCAAGGAATTGCGCTGGGCGCTGGTCGAATCCGCCTGACGTGCGGTACGGATGTCGCCGTACTGGAAGACGCAATTCGAGTCGCTCAAGCGCCGCATGCATCCCAATCAAGCCATCACTGCCATCGCCCGCAAACTGTTGGTGGCCATCTGGCACGTGCTGACGAAAAATGAAACCGACTGCCATGCCAGCGAAGAAGACCTGGCCTGGAAGATGCTGTTGTGGTCGTGGAGTCTCGATGACGAAGCCCGCCAAGGGCTGACTCGGAAACAGTTCGCCAAGTACGGTCTCTTGCGGCTGGGTGTCCAGAGCGACCTGACCCGCTTCGTGCGCGGCAAGGTGGCGAGAAGGATCGCACCCACGGCAGAAGTCCTGGAGCGGATGACCGAACTCGGTCTGCCAGGGTAGCCAAACTGTTTATATCCGATAAGAAAAACCCCGTCACGAAAGAAGGCTGGCGGGGGCGGCGGAGCATTCCCCAAAAGAGAAACAACACCTCAGAAAGAAAAAAACCGCCGCGAGAGCAGGCTGGCGGATCACCCCAAAAGGTCTGTCGCAGGCAATTTTCTCCCAACCCTTGACACTGCAAGTAATCGTTAGCGGCGTGTGCGGGCGGGTGGACAAGGCTGGTTTGACCGAAAAACTAATCAGGTTGCCAAAACCCGTTTAGTGGTGTGCGGAGCACACGTCCGCTGGACGCTTTGTTAGGCCAATTATGATGCGACCGCCGCAGATGAATTGATAGACCGATTAGATTGGGTTCTCATTGATCCAAGTTGCAACAGCATATGAAAAATCAGCAAACGGAAGCTCTTTTGGCTTCCAATTAAGCTTGTCGCAGAGAGCAGGCAAGGCCACCTGAAATGCCTGGTATCTCTGAAAGATCATGTCACCACCCGGAACGATAATTATTCGAGGATCTAATTCGAGGCTAAGCCAGTTCCTCACAATCTCAACTACTTCCTTCTCCTTACCGCCGTGAGCAAAAATATCCTGGCCTGATATATCGGAGATAAACTTTTGATAACGAAAAGGTTCAATATCCAGAATGAGACTTACTTTTTCTATCTGATGTGATTTTCCGAATCTCTTGCAACCTAAATCAAGTCCTAGCTCTAAAGGCATGTTGAAGCGTGGAAGTCCGGAGGCAGCATCAAGCTCAGTTCGTGAGATATCATGTATGCTGTACTTGCACTCAGATATGATGTCCAGAATTTTAGTAAGCCTGAATTGGCCTGCATTACTAGCCTCAAGCGCGCAACGAGGTCTAAAACCGATATCATGGACTGTAAAAACTATTGCATTAAACAGGTGTGTATAATGAACATCAAAAGGACAGTTGATAAATACGTTCTTAGAGAAATCAACAGGTATTTTGGGCATGTAGCGTATGAGGAAACCTACCTGACAATTAGATAGTATCTTGGACGAAACGTTGTTTCGTTATTACTTTGAGTCCCCTCACGACCCATTTAGAGTTCTGTCTTGAGTTTCTTGTATAACCTCTCTAATAGCTTTTCTTATTTCTTGCTCACTGGTTTTGCTTCTTGCAATTGGAAACAATACTTCGCGTGGCGACTTTGGGGGTAGTGGGTCAGAACCATAGCTATCCCTTTCGCGAATTCGACCATCGCGAGCATGTATCACAAGCTCACCTTTCACGCTTTGAGCCATTTTTCTCGCCGCATCAATGGCATCACGCTGAGTATCGTGAACTGATGTCACTTTCTTGTTGCTTTCACCTCTTACTACCCAGCTATCATTATGCGGTATCACATGTATGTATAGAGTATGTTTCTTTGCCATTCATCATCCCTCGGAGTTTTTACAGTGTCCCATTGTTTATTCAATTATTCATTGTTAGATTAGACACCACCTTCACATTCAAAAAAACCTCTTGGTGTAGAATTATTCGCCATTTTATTGTTAACGTATCAGCAGTAGGCCTAACTATGTATTCACCCGCCGTTTGGCGGGTTAACGGCTTATGGGCGGATTTCAGGCAGTCTGACATCCCAAATTCAATCAGGCATCAGGCTGCAATCGGTGAAAATTGGACGATAATGGTTGCGCAGTCGGAAACCATAAACTGAAATCACTATAGCACAATCGCGGAGAAAATGCAATGCCTGAACAGCCCGTGAGGCGGAACGACCTCCCCTTTCGGGGACAAGTTTCCGCCCTACCTGCGCACTTGTACCTGTGACAACGAATGCTCCGCCGCAAGTGCAGGCAAACGCAGGAACAACTTGGTGATCTCCTCGGATACCGCCGGGATGAGCGCCAGACCCAATACAATGCTCCACTCACGCAAATCCATGAAATGAGTATTAAAAATCGGCTGCAGGAACGGCACGGCGTAGACGGCGATGAGCAGGAAAATGGACAGGCCGACGGCGTACTGCATC